>NZ_JCACKM010000028.1:0-56752 GCF_059505385.1 Desmonostoc vinosum | reverse complement strand
CACTCAACCGTATTATCTCGTACTCTTTTTCAAAAATCAAATAGGAGTTCTATAGATGCGCTGATTGCTCTGACTAAACAGTTAAATACCTATGAAATCAAGTACCAAATGAGTTCAGAAGAATTTTTTGCTAAATATACCAAAGGAGAAACTTCTGACGACGAAGTGTTTGTCGAATGGGCAGGAAACTACCAGCATTATCTAGCTCTGAGTTTTTATGCAGTAAATAAGGGGCAGATTGACGCGGCGATCGCTTCTGAGCAATCCTTAGAAATTGCCAATGGTTAACAATGCCGTTCTTTAAACTCTGGCAAGTGGCTGTGATTCTTCAAGAAAAGCCAGTATGATGTCATGCTCAGGAATACCTTTGTTAACTAAGTCCTGAGTAATTCCACATTCCATACCATCGTATTCAATTATTACTTTCCCGTTCTCGATAATTACATAGAGTAGGTTGCCACGGATACGTCGCCCTCTATCCCAACCAATTTGCATCAGAGCATAGCGATCGCGCATTTCGTCAAATATGACATCTAAGCGGATGTTGCCGTGGGATGGGCGCAGTTTGGCATAATCACTAATTACCTGCTTGACGATTTCTCGATAGGTCGTGATGGTATCCATTGGCTTACTTCCTTTTTCTTTAAATCTACAATAGACTTCTTGCAAAAATACTTGAACCGTCAGAGACTCAAGTCTCTGCCTAATAGCAAAAGTCCGTTGAAACGGACTAAAAATACTGTTATTAGTCGGTTGAAACCGACTTGAGTTATCAGCCAGAAAATTTATTTTCTGGCGAGTATCCGACTTTTGCAAGAGGTCTAATAATCAGCTTTAGAGGTATTTGAGCGATCGCTAGTTTTCCAATTGGCTCAGTGAAGATGTCGCTGTAGGTTGCTTCAGAAACAGCAAGATAAAGGTCACGTTCTGGAGTTGGAGAAAGGGAAACTAGCTCATACAGTCATTTTCCCCTTTGGTGATAATTCTGTAAATCGCTGTCTAGTGACCAGATAAACACTTCACTCATTTGGAAAAGATTACACGACTTATGAAATTCCTGAATGATGCTCATATCTCCAAAGCTGGTTCCTTCTGACTTAAGAGGAGCTTTGTTTCTACCAGCCAGATCGGGGAAGTCGTCAATCCACTCCAATATCTCTGCGGTGTTCGGGAATGTAGTAGGTTTCCAGGGAGCTTCGCCTGTGAATGCTTTTTTAACTTCTTCAACAAAACGTTTAGCGGTTTTCCTTCGCATTCTGCCGTCACCGTTCTGGGCAATGTGGTTGCCTGTTTCGAGTATCGTCGCCATAGGCAACAAAAAAGTACAGCCAGATTGAGCATAGGTCTGAAAATTTTCGAGGACTGATGCTCTATGCTGATTATAGTTGGGGACGTTGAGTATTTCGAGGAATATGCTGGTAAGCTAAAAAACATCTAAATTACATAATCAAATTAAATAAAACTCTTGTGGGGTGGGCATCTTGCCCGCCCTAATTATGCAAGTTATATATGGAACAGCTTATCTATCAGGCAGATACTACTCATTGCCGTACTCCTGCAAACGAGACAGCCATTCCATAGCTTGGTGTTTTTTGTCTTCAGGTGTGTGCGGCGACTTGACGAACCGATCCACTACCCCAGCAGTTACCAGTTGGCCGAGCGGCCCCTGAGATATCAGACTTGGGAAATCGTACATCTCCCCAAGCCGTACAAGGCGGCTATCTCCTGACTCTGGATTGCGGAAACAAAACACTACATCACCGAGGGCAGCATCGGGTAAGGCATCCATTAAGGCTGGGTTGTGGGTAGAAAGCAGCACCCGCAATTTCCGCCGCTCGGCAATATCCCGGATGCTGGCGAGTAGATGTTTAGCGCGGTTGGGATGAACGCCGTTGTCGATTTCCTCGATGACCACTAAACTACCAACGGGTGCTGATAGCATAGCAGCCGCGATCGCTAACACCCGCAACGTCCCATCAGATAATAATGCGGCTTCACAATAGCGATGGGTATTGCCAAAGGTTTCTGCTAGTTGCACCATGACTTCATCCCGTGGGCCGAAAAGGAAATCTAGCCCATCTATAGCCTGTTCTGGTAAACTCTGGATAAAGTTGAGAATTGCCTGTTGATTTTCGGCTTGATTCTCCCACAAGCGATACAGGACGCTGGAAAGATTAGTACCATCTTCTTGTAATCGCTTATCAGATTTGAAGCTGTACTCGCGCATTCTGGCGGGAACGGGATCTAGAAACAGGATGTTCTTTAAAATTCGTTGATATTCGCGGACGGTCTCAGGAATTATCTTTTGGGATATGGGGTACTTTGGATCAAAATGGGCAGGGGTGTCTAATTGCACGAATATAGCCATCTGATCGCTGCACGTTACTCGTGGCTTATTCTTCCCCCTTGTAAAGTTGTTATATGCGACACCAACATCAGTCCCTACTCCTTGAGAAGGCTGATCTAGGTCATATAGCGGCACTTGACTTGTCGAGCCAACGATTCGCTCACTACTGATGTGCAGTTCTCCGTCACGCACATTCAGGGTTATATCGAGTTGGTTCCAGTCTGGGGAGTCTAAACGGCAACCAATGGTAAAATTTGACTCTCCCCGATGACACAAATCATTTACTCGACCGCGTACAACGCGCTCTGCACTATTCACTGCATATTGAATGCTGGAGAGTTTTTGTCCTTGTGCCAGCCATGACAGAAAGCGCAAACCTTCAAGGGCGTTACTTTTGCCTGCGGCATTGGCTCCGATTAGTACGGTTAGCGATCCAAGGGGCAATCGGCTTGTGCTGTAACTTTTGAAGTTGGCGAGGGTAAATTCTGTTAGCATGGCGTTCATGTCATAATTCTCCTCGGAATGCACGATGTTGGAGGGAAGTAAAAAGCGTGTTGAGTTCTGATAGTGAGGCGCGGTGTGCTACTTTGAGTTTTTCTACAGATTCAACATGGTAGGCAAATTTTTGTTGAAGAGACAAGGGCGGAAGAACCACAGGGATTTGGCTAACAATTGTTTTATTTAAATTAGCCATTGTGACTCCTTGCGAAGCTTTTTCTAAATATTTCTTGATTGATTGATTAGATAAAATAGAAAACAAATAAACTGAATTTATTAGTGTGTTCGTTGGTCGAATAAATAAGCTACCAGTTCCACAGAGCCATTCATGTTCATTTTTGGAGACAATTGCACAGCGTCCCATTTCTCCCCTTCGTCCTAAAATTACATCATCAACTTCAAGATGATATTGACCAAGCTGTTGATGCTTTTCATTGGAAATCGAAAAAGATGTGTTAGCAAATATTTTTCCATCTTGAATATGCGTTGGATTGACCAATGGAATGCCATTATCAATGTAATCTTCTTCATGCAGTTGTGTACCAAATGGGCCAATTTGAATCCTTTCAGCACATTCATTCATCTTTCTAACTTCCCAACCCTTCGGATTCGTAACTGGATCGCCGAACATTTCTATAAAGATGGTTTGGGTGAGGGTGTCGAGTTGAGCGATCGCTTCCCGTCGTTTAGATATGAGATACTGGGCGCGATCAAGTATCTCTGCAATCCGCCTCTGCTCTTCCAAGGGAGGTACTGGAATTTCAAGCTGCTCAAACTTGGACTTGTTGACGATCGCAACTGTTGTTGCAGGAGCCATTGTCACCAGTTTCGATTTCAGGCGGCGACAGGCATAAAACCCGAATCGGGGCAAAACAAGTCGTGTATCGAACACCACAGAGTTAATTTGCTGATTGGTGGCAACTGTCCGACCAGCGATTCCAATTTTTCCAAGTGAGCCAATGCAGCAAACCATAACAGTTCCTTCAGGAAGCAAACGCGCCTCGCTCCCACCAATTTCACTTAATGTTCTTGCAGCAGTTATAACAGGTGCAAATTTGTCAAGTTCAGCAGGTGTAACGAATGGAATGTCGCCCCCGTATAAGTGAGCTTCAGACGTTTTAGGAGTTGAACCTGTAACAACTGTGCCTAATGAGCAAATTGGTTGATGTGTCCAGCTACTCATCTCAACAATCCCTCCAATTTCTCCATCCCCTGTTGAATTTCCACCTCTAACTTTGCCAAATTAGCCAGGATGTCTTTAGGTGCGAGATGTTCCACCTCTTCATGCACCACTTCCTTGTAACGATTCAAACTGAGGTCATATCCCTGAGTAGCAATATCAACCTTTGGTACACAAAAACTTTGAGCCGTGCGCGATCGCTCGAAAATGTCACCCAAAGCAATTAGTGACCAACTGGTGATTCCAACATCCTCAACACCTATATTTACATTCATGATTATTCTAAAAATTCTTCATTGCACCAGTATCCAATAATCCAGATACCATGACAGAATTTTGCTGATGATATAAACAAAGTGGTAAAATTGGACGGAAACTAGCCTCACCTAATGCCACATCAGTAGAAATATAAGAATATCGGTTAATCTCACTCATTATTATTGTTTCGATTTAGAATCCTCCAGCACCTTTAGCATCACATCAGCCGCCTCGAACGCATCATAAGGCGACCAAACAGGATAACTTTGATTTTCCTTAATTAAGTCCTCTTCTTTTTGTGCCAACTCAGAAACAAGCACTTGGATAACATACAACTTATCCGCATTGTTTAGCTTTCTTAAATAAGTTAACAATTCAGATGGAACCATATCAAACCTACCAATAAATTTAAATCTAAAATAACTTTAACTTGAGCAGAGCTTGAGCTTTAGCAAGACGTACCAAATGCTCAATAAACTCATAATGTTGCCACAGACAGCGATCGCTTTCATCTAAACCTTGAGTACGATTTTTGTCTAAAAGAGATTCAATTTCAGCTTGAACCATAGGCGAAAGACGAAGAGCTAAAATTTCTTGAGGAGATGGTAACTTTGCTAAAAACTCTAAAACTTCAGTCAGTCCAGAAAAACCTGTAGAAGGATTAGCCGTAATTTCTCGCAATCCTAGAGCCAAAATCTGCGGTAAATCTGACTTGCGAGATTCTAAATTCCGAGCAATCTCATGAGGTATGTCTAAAGTAATTTGCATAATTTGGAATTTCAATAATATAACTTATATGTAGATAGCATTAGAGAATACGCGATCGCAATTCAACACGCAACAAAGCATACACAAAAACCATCGTATCAATCACCATTAAGGTCGCCCTTGTTCCTTCCACTCTTGCACTTGACTACTCGACTGAATCGGCAATATCTCCCAACGTTGACGAATTCGAGCGATCGCTGCTTCTCTTGTTGACTCCGGCGCTCGTCTCACTTCTGCCAGCAGGTGGCTAATTAACCTCAGCCGTGCTGAGTTTGAGAGGTTTTTCGTTTGATTCATCAATTCTTGTAGCTGTTCTTGACTCATTTAATCCTTTTAATGGCACTGTAAAACTTGAGCAGCAGTCAACTTGAGATCGGCAAATACCAGTGAAGCGATCGCCTGATCTCCCACATACACCTGCTCCTCATAAAAACCCTCAACCCATTCCAAAACCGTCACCTTTTGGGCAATTGGATCAACAATCCAATACTCAGCAATTCCCCGCGCTGCATACTCAGAACGCTTATAGCGATAATCCCGATTTTCCTGATTCGGACTTACCCTTACGGGTTCGTCAGTTGCTTCAACGCGGGGAACCCGCGCAACGCACTGACTCACCACCTCAACCACCAACAGAGGCGGCGGCATATCCATCAAAATTAGCGATCGCGTAGCTTCTTGCATTGCGATCGCCAACTCTTCCGAAAACACCACCAAATCAGGCACACGTACCCCTACCATACGACTATTTACAGCAATTTCTGTTTTCATACTCAAGCGATAATAGGGAATACTTAATTTAAGAAAATAGGCAACTAAAAACATCGCTATTCGCCGATTTAGCTCACTTTCAAAAGGCATTTGAATTAATTCCCCATTCTCCAATTCATATAAAGTATCCGTACCGTCATCAAATTGAAGAAATTCCTCAAAAGTCATTTTTTTAGCACTTGCAACTGTCATGTCTATTTCTCCCATAAACCGCTTGTATTAATTATTTATCCTTGCAAGACTTCAGCCGCAGTTAACTGAAGATTAGCAAAAATTGAAGAAGCGATCGCACTTTCTCCCTGATAAACTCGCTCATCATAAAATCCCTCTACCCATTCCAAAACCGTCACCTTTTGGGCAATAGGATCGACAATCCAATACTCAGCAACCCCTCGCGCTGCATACTCCGAACGCTTATAGCGATAATCCCGATTTTCCTGATTCGCACTCACCCTTACGGGTTCGTCAGTTGCTTCAACGCGGGGAACCCGCGCAACGCACTGACTCACCACCTCAACCACCAACAGAGGCGGCGGCATATCCATCAAAATTAGCGATCGCGTAGCTTCTTGCATTGCGATCGCCAACTCTTCCGAAAACACCACCAAATCAGGCACACGTACCCCTACCATACGACTATTTACAGCAATTTCTGTTTTCATACTCAAGCGATAATAGGGAATACTTAATTTAAGAAAATAGGCAACTAAAAACATCGCTATTCGCCGATTTAGCTCACTTTCAAAAGGCATTTGAATTAATTCCCCATTCTCCAATTCATATAAAGTATCCGTACCGTCATCAAATTGAAGAAATTCCTCAAAAGTCATTTTTTTAGCACTTGCAACTGTCATGGCTATTTCTCCCATAAACCGCTTGTATTAACTATTTTAACAATGCCCCTAATTCCTTCATTCCCTGCTGAATCTCCGCTTCCAGCTTTGCCAAATCAGCAAGGATATCTTTAGGTGCGCGGTGTTCTACCTCTTCATGCACCACTTCCTTGTAACGATTCAGGCTGAGGTCATATCCCTGAGTAGCAATATCAACCTTGGGTACACAAAAACTCTGAGCCGTGCGGGGTTGCTCTGGTTCTGTAGTATTTCGCAATTGCCAACGAGTCAACACATCCGGCAGATTATTCTTAGTATGCTCCTCTGCTGTTAACTGGGCAGCAGGTACAGGGCCTAGTTTGTCATCAGCAAGTAAAGGCGTTCTTTTATCGTCCAAACTCCAGCCGTCAGCATCCACATCGTAGAACCAAACAAAATCAGTTCCACCAGAGTTAGTTTTAGTAAATAGCAAAATTGCCGTAGAAACACCCGCGTAGGGCTTAAACACACCACCCGGCAGAGATATCACAGCATCAAGCTTCTGCTCCTCCACCAACAAGCGGCGCAGTTCCTTATGTGCCTTAGAAGAACCAAAAAGCACCCCATCCGGCACAATCACCGCCGCCCGTCCCCCAGGCTTGAGCAATCTTAAAAACAGAGCAACAAATAGTAACTCAGTCTTCTTAGTTTTGACAATCGCCTGCAAGTCCTTAGCCGTGTTTTCATAGTCCAATGACCCAGCAAAAGGCGGATTAGCCAGGACAAGGGTATAAGCTTCTTCATCACCAGAATGCTCCTCTGCTAGCGAGTCTTTATAACGCACATCCGGGTTTTCCACCCCATGCAGGAGCATATTCATACTGCCAATACGGAGCATGGTATTATCAAAGTCAAACCCGTGAAACATCTGATGGTGAAAGTGTTCCTTTAGCTTGGCATCGCGCAGAATTTCCGGGTGATGCGATCGCACGTATTCATTAGCAGCCACGAGATAGCCGCAAGTACCACTAGCCGGGTCACATATTACATCCCCCGGATTTGGTGCGGTCAGTTCCACCATCAGCCTAATAATGTGGCGCGGCGTGCGAAACTGTCCATTTTGTCCAGCCGAGGCAATCTTACCCAACATATATTCGTAGAGGTCGCCTTTGGTGTCCCGGTCTTCCATCGGTACACCATCCAGCAAATCCACCACCTTAGACAATAGGGCAGGTGTCGGAATCGTGAAGCGGGCATCCTTCATGTGGTGCGCGTAAGTCGATTCATCCCCTCCCAAAGTCCGCAGGAAGGGGAAAACATGATTATTGACTACAGCAAACATCTCCAACGCTGCAAAGTGCTTGAACCGCGACCAACGCAAATCATCGTAAGCACGTCCCTTAATATCTTCACCCTCTGGAAAAATCCGGCGCTCCATCGGGCGCTTGAGTCGATTAGCTTTGTTCTCTTCCAGGGTATGCAGGTCGTCAAGGCGACGCAGAAACAGCAAGTAAGTAATTTGCTCAATGACTTCGAGGGGATTGGAGATACCACCCGACCAGAAGGCATCCCAGATTTTATCTATTTGACTTTTAATTTCCCCTGAGATCATGTTGTGTTTGTCTTATCTGATAGAGTGCTAGTAACAAGCGTGAGCAGCGCAGTCTCACATTTTATACTCGATAATAATTGCAGGCAATATAGTATTTATGTACTAACAAAAGAAAGTGGATGATTAGACTCAAGCTAAGTATGCCAGTTCCTTACGTTTAAATGATCAGTGGCGTTTAATCGTGACAATTTTAATGCAATGCATTGTATCGGAAAAATCGCCTGAATAAAAATAACCCCAATTATTTATAAAAATTAGGGTCATGAAACTTCAAAATTATTGATTTTTTGGTAAAAAGCTTTAATTATTCCACATTGGTATTGTTAGATTTGGGTTGCGGTGTATTTATAGTGTAGCTATTTTGTGGTTGCTGAAAAAAACCCAGAGTTACTCTTTTCATAATCCAGTACAGTCCAATCAGTACAAAAAAAGTAACAGCAATAATTACTAATGGCTGTTTACCAAGAATTTCCTCTACACCTTTAGTCAGAATGGCATCAGGTTGGGTAATAAAATCCCAACTATTAAAACGCAAAAATCGCCCCCAATAGATCCCAATAGCACATAAAGCATGAGTGGCTAATTCAACCCGCAAAATCCATTGGCTTTTGCCAATGCGGTGTAAGTAGTAACCCCAGTTAATCAAGGATATTACATAGGCTTCAAATCCCGCGAGAATTACTAGCAGATAAACAGGAATCAATACTAAAGTGATAATCCATACAGATTGAATATTACGGATATCGTCTATAAGATGAATTACATCAGTCAACAAATAAGGCGCATTCGGCAAGAATGCAAAGAAAGCTAAGAATCCTAGCCACCAAAGCCAAGAACGATGACGTCTGATGCGAAACAGCCAAACACTTAAAGCCAAAGGTATAAAAGCTAGAAATAAATTCCAGGTCATCCAATTCATATTAATTCGTAAGACCTGAAGAACTCTGGCTATTAATTCAATCAATTCTGCTTTCATAAGCGTATACTCACAAAATATGTGATTGATCTAGATTTGCTCTGATTAATCCTGCCAAATTGCTCAATCAATTGGCTTAAGCCACTAGTATAGCCAGAAATTAATTAGGATAGAATATACCAGTTCAAGGAAGTTTGGGTAGTGGAACCGCCGCAAAGAACTTCTGGTAAAACTTTCCTGACTAAAATTTTGTTTTTAAGCTAGCTATGATTATTGATTTCATTTTGCCTAGCTTGAGTTCCAGATAAAAACTGGGGACTGGGAAAATATTCCAAAATGTGGGAAGGATTAAATAATTCGGGTTCTTCGGTTACTTTTATGGAGAATTAATACGGCTTTTTCAGACTGAATATGAAAAACCTACCCTTGAAAGTAATCCCCTCGGGGGCCCCAAGTTCCCCAATCCCTTTGATATTAGGGTAACAGCACTCGACTACGAGGCCCGATCGCTTGCTTGGGCGAAGAGGATTTTGTGTCACAATTGATACTATCCTGTGAACACGCAACTTGAGTAAGATTTGCAGAATTAGTAACCACTTGATTGACTGTGCCATTACTACCACTAAACTCAATATTGGGTGTAGTTGAGAGCAATGAATCAGACTCACTTGTGTTAGTTGTAGGTATTGGTGAAGTCGATACCTGCGGCGTAGTGACGCTGGATGTACCACCACCAATGACTGGCGCAGGAGTTGGTATACTGCCACCACCAATGACTGGCGCGGGAGGGGTTGTGCTGCCACCACCAACTATTGGCGCGGGAGGAGTCGTACTACCACCACTTACTGGCGTGGGAGTTATTAAAGTAGCAGTTGCAGGAATTTTGATTGTCAACCTTGTTAATGGAGAGTTAGTCATAGTCAAGGATGTGACGGATGGGGAACCTGGTATATCAGATTTGAAATCAAAGACTGTGGGACTTGCGCCGCCATTGCGATCGCTGTATCGTGGCCCTTGTCCGTTGAGTTCAAAAGTACCTTGATATTGGTTGCCGGTTTTTGGATCAGTGACAATGCCAGTATAGTAGGCTCTTGTGAGGTTAAATTCATCTTGAACTACACCTTGAAATTTGGTTCCTGCCAATCTTCCTTGGTATTTGTAGGGTTGCAATTCCCCACCAGAGAGCAGAGGTGAAGAGACAATACCATCGAACGATACAACTGGTATCCCTTTAAAATCAACATAGTAATGCAGACTGCCATCACTGCGGGTTCTCATCTGTACATATTCTGACTTGTAAATCGGAACATAATTAGGATTACTTCTAGAACCCATGTTCCGTGAGTAAGTGCCATTTGAATCTGTATCAACACGAGTCACACTTCTATTGAAATTGGGGTTAATTGCGGGAAGTTGAATAGTACCCGATAATGTCCCTGTACTGTTAATTGTGAGTTGGGCGGAAGCACTTGCGCCACTCAAACTCATGATGGCTGCGGTTAAACAGGTGCTACTGACTACTAATAAATTTAATTTCATCAAAAGTTTGCTCCTTTAATTACCTCGGAAAATCAACACGCATAAGTTGATGAGCTAGTTTTCTTTGCCCATACTGCACTACGCCACTATTACACACTGATTTGCATAGTATGCAATCAGCATATTTAATTACATTTACATCAGTACAAAATTAAAACCGGAAAGTTGCTCTTAATGCTCCAACAACCAAAGGAGTATTATCAGCATTGTGATCTGGGTTGAAAATTACAAACAAGCCAGGAGTCAAGGCAATATTGTCACTCAACTGGGCACGGTAAAAGGCTTCCACGTGGATTGATGTATCGGTGCGATCGCCTTTTGTCCCGCCATCGGAAAAGTTGGGGAAATTAAAACCATCGGGTAAGTTACTAGAAGTAATCTTAGGCGGTTGCCCCACAAGAATGCCTCCTAAGTTACCAGCACGCAGCAAATTGGGAAAAGCCGCGAACAGCATCCAATTTGTGGTTTCTACACTTCCAGAGAGGTTGACTGGTTTGGAGTGAGAAAACCCACCCCAACCGCCTAATGTCACGTTAGGGTTGATGCGCCAAGCAACTGTTGCACCAACCGCTTGAGTATCAAAAGCTGTTGCATCTGCAAAAGGCGAAATCAACTGACTATCACCGATACCATTTCCGAGTAAGCCATCTGGGGAGTGGGAGTAAAGATAATGCACTGCGAGATCAATGTCATTGGTGGGTGCTAAACTCAACTGAGCGCCTGCTGTCCACCTACCACCAAATAATCCAGCTTGGTTGCTATTGCCAGGGAAATTGGGAATTTCTGCACTATAAACGCCCTGTAGGCTAATGCGATCGCTAATTTGCCAATCAAAGCCAATACCACCAGTACCATTACCAATGGTCAAAATTGGGTTACGCTGACCAAACAGAGAAATTGCACCATCGCCAGAACCTTCTAAAGGATTGATCCCGCGAAAAGTATTAGTTGGGTTGACACCTGCCGCACCCACAACAACCCCCAAGTTATTTGAAAGCAGGAATCGATAAGATAAGTCACTAATCACTAAATTGTTGTCTGTGTTGGACTCAAAACCCAATCGCCCCATATTGGTAGATAGTAGCGATGCTGTAGATCCCAAATTGCCAGCAGACAGCCCTGTTAATAGTAAATCTCGTCCTGTAAACGAAGTTGCTAACGTTAGTTGTACGCTATTTGTGAAAGTCAGATTTGTTTCCCCCTGGCGTTCGGGTACTCCGTCTCTGGGAAACAAATCTACATCAGTGCTATTCGTTCCCGCTAAACTAAAAATGGCTTGACCAAAAAGTCTGGTATTTGTAGAAAACTGATTTTTCTGCAAGTCGCTAGTGCGGTTTTCGACAGTCTTTATACGTCCTTGTAACTGCTGCAATTCTGTGTGAAATTCGGCTTCTAATCTTTGCAGTTGCGCCAAATCATCATTATTAACAGTATTAATTTTATTGTTAGCAATAGCTGTTTGAATTCTCTCTACACAAGCATTTAAACCAGCGGCAAATTCATAACGGTTAATGACACGGTTGCCTAAATAAGTGCGATCGCCATATCCTGACATACAGCCATAGCGCTCTATTAAAGATTGTAGAGCTACAAAAGCCCAATCAGATGGTTGTACATCTTCAAGTTGCGACACAGATGTAATCTGAGACATTGGGTTGTCTGAGTCTGGAGATGTGGGGGAAAATTCTTGTGTGTTTTGCTGCTGTCCAACTTCTGCTACAGGTTGAGAATACAACTGAGCAAAATTCTGGAATTGAATCTTATCTTTAGATTTTTTGAGTATATTTTGATGTTTGGTTTTGATATTTGATGGAGTGGTTTGAGGGCTGGGATCAAATATGAGATTGTCTGAGTTTGGAGATGTAGAGGAAAATTGTTGTGTATTCTGCTGTGCAACTTCTGCTACAGGTTGAGAATCTGAGTGAGCAACATTCTGGAATCGAATCTTATCTTGAGATTTTTTGAGTATATTTTGATGTTTGGTTTTGATATTTGATGGAGTGGTTTGAGGGCTGGGATCAAATATGAGATTGTCTGAGTTTGGAGATGTAGAGGAAAATTGTTGTGTATTCTGCTGTGCAACTTCTGCTACAGGTTGAGAATCTGAGTGAGCAACATTCTGGAATCGAATCTTATCTTGAGATTTTTTGAGTATATTTTGATGTTTGGTTTTGATATTTGATGGAGTGGTTTGAGGGCTGGGATCAAATATGAGATTGTCTGAGTTTGGAGATGTAGAGGAAAATTGTTGTGTATTCTGCTGTGCAACTTCTGCTACAGGTTGAGAATCTGAGTGAGCAACATTCTGGAATCGAATCTTATCTTGAGATTTTTTGAGTATATTTTGATGTTTGGTTTTGATATTTGATGGAGTGGTTTGAGGGCTGGGATCAAATATGAGATTGTCTGAGTTTGGAGATGTAGAGGAAAATTGTTGTGTATTCTGCTGTGCAACTTCTGCTACAGGTTGAGAATCTGAGTGAGCAACATTCTTGATCTGAATCTTATCTTGAGATTTTCTCAGTATATTTTGGTACTTAGCATCTATCTCAGATTGAGTGACTTGAGGGCTATCATCTGGATACATAAATTCAGATGGTGTAATTTCAATAGGTGAAACTACTTTACTTAACTTTCCTTGCGCCGATTGTTGTACCAGACTCTCTGAATGTATTACAGGCTGTTCTGGTGAATTTAGTATAGACGTTGGCGCTGTTGCTAAGACTCCAGCCATCAGCAAATTTATATCACCCATTGTATTTTATTTGACTATTATCACTATATTCTTTTAACGTTTCTAGCTAGTGTGCATCAGGAATTTTCCTGAAATAACAGTAATAAAAATAACTAATAATTTATAATTTGCCAGCATAATTGTGATGCTCAAGACTCGCGCGATCGCTCGGCAACTGTACGAGTTAATTAAGCCAACCTATGTATAATTTTTTTTAGATAGTGTAGGGAATGTACTCGCTTTAAAAACGCGTCTCTACATACAATTTCCCCAACAGAATTATTCGGGTTTTGTACAATATTTTTTGATCTCACCCGCTAGCGAATCTGATTCTTTACCAACAGTGGTAGCTGCTGCTGTTAGTGCAGAGTCAATTTCTGTTCTAGCTTTTTGGATTCTGTCTTTACCAGCTGGTGAGGCTTGGGCGTTTTTAGTTGAGCCAAGAGCTCTAGCCGCCTTGGCGATCGCTTGGCTGAGATTCTGAAAAACCTTGACATAACGGCTTTGAAACTCTTTCAGTTTCGGATCTGTTAAGTTCAGCGCCTCAATAGATTTGGTGACAAATTCTAAATCCTTGGAAAGTTGCAAGCTTGTGATTACCTGCGTCCCTTTATTTTTGTCAATCAATGAATTTCCTTGATTAACAACTTTAATTAGCCGTTGACACTGTGAGAATTTACTCTCACTGCAACTTGTGATCAATAATGCAATGCTCAGGCTAAGAGAAAAAGTAACAGTAGATCTACGCAATGAAACAGCCATTCACACCCCAACAGCAGTGAAACCCAAACTATAGTAACTAATATATTGGCTATAATTCCGGCATCTGTGCAAAAACCAAGAAGACCTCTTTCCCCCTGCCCCCTGCTCTCCTATGGTATTAGATGATAAGTCACGCCTAATGCGAATTAAAAGCTTTAATCTTGTAGTGGCGTGTCTAGCCTTAAATGTTGCATTAAAAATAACTCTTGTGGGATGGGCGTCTCGCCTGTCCGTGGCGGCCTTTCCGGTCGGCCCCACAAGAAAACTTATTACATTATTTTAGTCTTGACAGTTCAGTAGGGTGTGTTATGGACGGAAGTCCTAACGCACCGAAGATCTCGGACGGTGCGTTGCTATAAGGCATAACACACCCCACTTTAGGGTGAGGACATTGACAAAATCATTCAAGTTTTAATATCTAATTCACATTAGACGTAAGTCTTTAACCGAACACAACATTACATCTGCCTTTGGACAAAAAACAGCAAATAGGAAAAACTGTTCCCTTTTGAAATAGTTGGCATTAAATTGATGATGAGCTAGAATAGCCAAAAATACGGAGAATGTAAGTAATTTAAGTATTTTAATTCTCTACGTATTTTTACGCCGTTAGTAGATGATCTATGATTGCATACATCTCTCAAACCATATCTGCACAACTATTTTTGATAGATATAATTTCATCTATCGAAAGAATTATATATGGATATATTTACCTATTCATAAATAAATTAAATCTCAATACTTGTCAAGAAATATACTTCTATGAGCAGATGTATAAAAATCTTAGACATATTAAATTAAAATAAAGGATACTCAAAGTTTCTAAATGATTCAGGTAAGCGTGCTAGGCGCAAACTTGGAACCGCGACTTTGTTACCATCAGCAACACACAAACTATGAACTCTACAACTGAACAGCGTATCGCCTTGATTTCTGTCCACGGAGACCCGGCGATTGAAATTGGGAAAGAAGAAGCTGGAGGACAAAATGTTTATGTGCGCCACGTAGGTGAAGCACTAGCGCAACTGGGATGGCAAGTTGATATGTTTACGCGCAAGATCAGCGTGGAACAAGACACAATTGTTCAACACAGTCCAAATTGTCGAACTATTCGTTTGACAGCTGGTTCTTTAGAGTTTGTGCCACGAGATAATTTATTTGGAGATTTGCCAGAATTTGTAGAAAGTTTTCTTGAATTCCAAAAAGAAAACGGCATCACATATCAGCTAATTCATACAAACTATTGGCTTTCTAGCTGGGTGGGAATGCAGTTAAAGAAAATTCAAGGAAGCAAGCAAGTTCATACATATCACTCCTTGGGAGCAGTTAAGTACAATACAATAGAAACAATCCCTCTAATTGCTGGCAAGCGATTGGCAGTGGAAAAAGAGGCACTGGAGACAGCAGAGCGAATTGTGGCGACAAGTCCCCAAGAAAAGCAACACATGAGAGCGCTCGTTTCTACAAAAGGTAATATTGATATCATTCCCTGTGGCACGGATATTCGACGGTTTGGTTCGGTTGAGCGAAAAGCAGCCAGAACCAAGTTAGGAATTGATGATGAAACCAAAGTTGTATTGTATGTAGGAAGGTTTGACCCACGCAAAGGTATAGAAACTGTAGTGCGTGCGGTTAATGAGTCTAAGTTGCGTGAATCTCATAAACTCCAGTTGATTATTGGTGGTGGTAGTACTCCAGGTAATAGCGATGGCAAAGAACGCGATCGCATTGAAGGTATCATCAATGAGCTGGGGATGAAAGATTTTACCACCCTTCCTGGTCGCCTGAGTCAAGACATTCTACCAACGTATTACGCAGCTGCTGATGTTTGCGTCGTTCCCAGTCACTACGAACCCTTTGGACTAGTAGCGATTGAGGCAATGGCTAGTGGTACACCAGTAGTAGCAAGCGATGTCGGCGGACTTCAGTTTACTGTGGTTCACGAAGAAACCGGTTTGTTAGCACCACCACAAGACTTTGCTGCTTTTGCGGCTGCCATTGACCGAATTCTGATTAATCCAGAATGGCGTGGCAAATTAGGTGAAGCAGGTAAAAAGCGTGTTCAAACTAAGTTTAGTTGGGATGGTGTAGCAAGTCAGCTAGGTGAGCTTTACACCCAAATATTGCAGCCGTTACCAGCTAGAGAACCTGCATTACTGACTAAATAACCTTAGATTTCCAACTTCTGTATCGTTCCTAGTAGACTGACACAGCTATTTTAGTGCATTAAATGTAGGTTGGGTTGAGGAACGAAACCCAACATAAGATCTCGGTGTTGGGTTTCACTTCGTACCCTACGGGAAGCAAGCTACAACCCAACCTACGCCTAATGCACTAAAATAGCTGAAACAATCCATTACTAGAAGATTAAAGCTTTTAATTCACATTAGTTAGGCGTAATTTAATCAATCAAGTCAGATTCCTATACTCTGCTCGATAATATCAATCGCGCGACGAATGCCTCCTGCCTGCTTGATGGCAAGTTGTAGCCCGAGAGCGTTTTGTTTATAAGATGGTTGCATTAGTACTTCTTGAATAGCGTAACGTAACTTACTAACACTCAAACGCGAAGTAGTCACAAACTTTCCTACACCAGTCGAAGCAACACGTGCTGCTACCCCTGGTTGATCATTAGTAATAGGAATAACAACCAAAGGTATACCGTAGAAAAGGGATTCTGAAACTGTATTCAGTCCTCCATGGCAAATAGTTAAACTAGCCTTTTGTAGTAATTCTAGTTGTGGTGCATATTTAACTACTATGGGATTTCCTGGCAGATTAGATAATGCCTGAGATTCTAGTCCGCCTCCAAGGGTAATAACTAATTGAGCATCTAACCCTACACAGGCCTGAGCAATATAGTAGAAAATATAGCTTAGTCGATTTTGTAATGTACCCATTGAAGCATAAATTAAAGGCTGGCCATTCAATTTTTCAAACGGGAAATCAATTGGTTTTCTAGCTGTAGAGTCAAAGTGAGGCCCGGTAAAGTGGAGTAATCCAGCTAAGTTAGGTCTTGGATAATCAAACTCCGGTATTTGTTGGCTAATAATTGCTAATTTTGACACAGAATAAAAATCGTTAATATTCACACAAGAAGGTAAATTCCATTCACAGCGATATTGTGAAATTACATTATGGATATGCTTGGCATAACTAAGCATCAACTCATAGCCAACACGATTGCGTAACCTCGCCCACCAAGCGGGATTATATCTCCAAGTTGTGAAAACTGGCGGAATAAAATCATCGACACTGTTAATTAAGGCGCTACAAGCTGTAATAAATGGAATATCTAAAAAGTCTGCTATAGTGCTTCCCCCAAATATACATTCATCTATTATTAGCGCTTCTATTCGAGCGTTTTTGATAACTTGTGGTGCATCTCTTAAGAAAAAAAACGTTGTTTTTTCAGATAAAAAAGTTGTATATCGTAATGCAGCTAACCCGTTTAGCTTACCCAGTTGTTCATAAAATTTGGCTATTGTTCCCACGGGAAACTCAGCAGCCGATATGGCGCGAAATTCTAAGCTAGCAGCTTTAGCATTTGGTTCAGCATCGGGCATTCCCAAGACTGTGACACTATGACCTCGCCTTTTAAGTTCACGCCCTAAAGCAGTCATTGTGTTAAGGTGTCCAGTAGCTGTAGGGCAAATAGTACCAAAATGTGTCATGTAATTTATTAAAGGGAATAGGGAACAGGGAACAGAAATATTGCTGTGTTAAACAATTACTTGTGATTTACAGCAGTTTGCAACTAATGTAAGGTACAAAACCAATTCGCAATTAAATCAAACCACCTACTCAGGTGAGGTTTCAACCTGCCTCCTGCCTCCTTCTATTAATTAAATTTTTTAGCAGAATGAACTTAAGAAATATTTTCCAAGAAATAAAAAAGTCGAATATCATATCAAAAACCTCACTATGAATAACTCAAAGTGAGGAAGTGTTATAGAAATTATAGATATGGTAAATTCATCATCTATATTTCTAAAATTGCAGTTCTTTGTCAAGGACAGTTAAGACAGATAACAAACCTGTTTCCTTTCATGCTGGCACTACAAATTTTTCGCTACCAGCCAAATCAAAAGCGGTATGAATAGCTTGTAAGGCTTTAACACCTTGCTCTTGGGATACAACACAGCTAATTTTAATTTCTGAGGTAGCAATCATTTGAATATTGATTTGGTGTTGGGCTAGTGCTTCAAACATTTTCGCGGCAACACCAGGCTGTCCTACCATGGCTACACCAACAATACTGACTTTAGCGATCGCACTATCTAAAACAACTTCACCCCATCCTAATTCTAAAGCTGCTTGCGAAAGCAATTCTCTTGCTCTTTCCGCATCCATCTGGGCGACGGTGAAGGCAATATCTCGTCTCGGCACACCATCAACCATGCGGCAGCGTTGAGATTGGATAATCATATCCACACTGATGTTATGCTGCGCCAATAGTCCAAATAATTTCGCTGCCATCCCTGGATGATCTGGTAGTTGGCGAATCGCTAGACGCGCTTGGTTTACGTCTAAAGCAACACCACAAACGGGAGATGAGGGAGATAAATGAATTAATTTGTCTTTTGTTATTTCCTCATCTCCCTTTTCTTCGATTTCAAAGGCGCTACGCAGTGCTGTAACGGCGCGATTGCATTCTGCGGCATCCACTACACAGCTGACTTTGACTTCACTGGTAGAAATCATCTGGATGTTTACACCAGCCTCAGCTAGGGTGGCAAACATTTTAGCTGCGACACCGGGACGCCCAATCATACCTGCACCGGCGATACTGACTTTAGCGATATTTTGCTCGACCATCACCTCAGCTTCTGCCGATTTCGGATTAGATTGACTCCTCAGTGCTGGGGCGATCGCTGCTGCTACTGCTTCGGCGCGTTTTAATATTGGTGTTGTTACGGTAAATGCAATGTCATTACTATTACCTTCATGAATTGATTGGATGATTAAATCTACATCCACTTGTTGCCGAGAAATTTCGCCAAATAGCCTAGCCGCAATCCCTGGTTTATCAGGTACACGCAACAAAGCTACCTTCGCTTGGTCTGTATCAAATTCAACACTATTAACTGGACGAGCAATTTCTAAATTCACAAGCGATCGCCCTTGGGGTTTGGCTGATGTTACCCAAGTACCAGGTTCATCTGTCCAGCTAGACCTCACCACCAGAGGTACACCGTAGTTACGCGCAATTTCCACAGCGCGGGGATGTAGCACTTTTGCCCCTAAACTTGCTAGTTCCAGCATTTCATCACAGGTGATTTGATCCATCAGTTGGGCTTCAGGAACTAGGCGAGGGTCTGTAGTTAAAATACCGGGTACATCTGTATAAATTTCACAAAAATTTGCCTGTAATGCTGCTGCTAGCGCTACTGCTGACGTGTCGGAACCACCACGCCCCAAGGTAGTGATTTCTAATCCACCGTTGCTAGATATACCTTGAAAACCCGCGACTACGACTACTTTACCCTCATTAATGTGGCGACTGAGGCGATCGGTTTCAATATGCAAAATGCGAGCGCGGGTGTGTTCAGCTTCAGTAACAATTCCTACCTGAGCGCCAGTCATCGAAATAGCAGGCTGTCCAATCTCTTGCAATGCCATACTGAGTAAGGCAATGGTCACTTGCTCACCAGTAGAAAGCAGCATGTCCATTTCTCGGCGATTAGGACTGGTAGAAATCTCATTAGCCAGTTTCACGAGTCCATCAGTAGTTTTGCCCATTGCGGAAACTACCACGACCAGAGAGTTTCCTGCTTTTACAGTCTTGTAAACTCGCTGTGCAACAGATTGAATCCGTTCAACTGAACCGACAGATGTACCACCGTATTTTTGAACTATTAACATGAACCAAGCAAAACCAAGGGTTTGAGTAATTGAATCTAGTATTGATAGTACGAAATTAGTACCTAATTGGGTTTTAGCTTTGAAATCCACCGAAATGGTATATTTGTACTGTTTGATATCTAGTATTTACTTAGTATTTTACCTATTAGAGAACCTCATTCCCCATTCCCCAAATTATTGATGCCAATATTTATAAGCGCTGTATGCCAAAGTCACAACTCCTGTAAGGATAGCAGATTCATCGACTTCAAACTGGGGATGATGTAATGGATAATTGATTAATCTGTCTTTGTAGCCTACACCCAAGCGAAACATTGAACCGGGTGCGTGTTCTAAGTAAACAGAAAAATCCTCAGCACCAAGAGAGGGTTCAGGTAAAACTTGGACGCGATCGCTACTCCAAGCTTCTTCAGCAGACGATTGCAACAGTTGCGTCAGAGAGTAATCGTTTTGTACACTAGGCACGCCTTGGCGATAATTAACTTGATAAGTAGCCCCATAGGAATGACAAACACTAGCAACGATGTTTTCAATCCAATTGGGTAGCTGGGCGCGGGTTTCGGGATGAAGCGATCGTACAGTTCCCAATAATTGCACCTTATCAGCAATGACATTTGGCGCTCTACCACCACTAATTTTTCCTATACTCAACACTACAGGACGTAAAGGATTCTGCGTCCGGCTAATTGCTTGTTGCAAAGCAGTAATCACCTGTGAGGCAATCCAAATAGCATCAATCGCCTCATGGGGACGCGCCCCATGTCCAGACTCGCCAATAATGATAATCTCTAAATCATCAGCGGCTGCTGTTAAAGCTCCATAACGCACACCAATCGAGCCTGCGGGAATAGAAGGGAAAACATGAACACCCAACACAGCCGAGACATTTTCCATTGCCCCATCTTGAACCATCCAACTTGCCCCTTGGGCTATTTCCTCCGCCGGCTGAAATAGAAACCGCACCTTACCACCCAACTCATCCGCCACTTGGGAAAGTACCATAGCCGTTCCTAACCCAACTGTAGTATGCACATCATGACCGCAAGCGTGCATTACCCCCTCCGCGCGAGAGGCAAATTCCAAACAAGCGCGTTCTTGAATAGGCAACGCATCCATATCAGTACGGATTGCCAATAAACGGTCATCTTGACTAGTGCCTTGTAACTCTCCAATCACACCCGTCTTGCCAATTCCTTCTTTAACGTGAAGACCACTAGAAGACAAAACCCCAGCAACAAAAGCTGCTGTTTGATACTCTTGGCCGCTGAGTTCTGGGTGTGAATGGATATGACGACGAATTTCAATTAAGCGGGGTGCTAGTTTTTCTGCTAAGTCTCTAATCCGGGTAAGCATCACTCAATTATGGTATACAAGCTCTCCTACCATAATAAAGAAGTGTTAACCTGCAAAATGCTCTTTTGACACTCCCCGTCCTGAAGTTCGGGGATTCTTGGATCGCGCTTAGTCCATCGACTTTACCCTCACCAAGCTTCACCTCGACGTGCCCCGCCGATGAGTAGAGAAAATTCCGTGCGCTCCCTAGGAGCCAAAACTTTCTCAGGATTTGCCGCCCGTTGCGAGACAGGTTCCTCCACCGAAGTGCGAGCCTCTGCCTGTGTTGCGGATTCCTCTAGTCTATCAAAAAGCCGGGAAACGAAGCACGGGGCTTGTACCCATCTTTTCGGTCAGACATGAGGGAATGGGGGGATTGGGACTGTGTGTTTGTTATTTCTTCCCCTGCTCCCCCTGCCTCCCTTGCTTCCTCATCTCCCAGTTGGTGAGTTTCGGCTACGCGGCAATCGAGCGAAGTCGAGATTCAACTACGGCGAAGTCGAACCACATGCCCCCTTTATTCGGTGTAGCAGGTCGTACCTGGGGTATTTTCAGATTTAAATTTGTTACATTCTCTGCGAGTTGTACGTTCTAACGACCACCAGTAGTCTTTGTCGGCAGTAACGAAACCAACTGGCATTGTCGTTAGCCGAAAGTTTGCCCCTCGGAAATTGGTGAACTGTATTTTGGCACCCTTCAAGTTAGCAGCTTCCAGATTAGCGCCAATGAAGCCAGCAAAAGATAGATCCGCATTTTCCAAGGACGCTGATTTCAAATTTGTACCTATCAAGGAAGCACCCCTGAGATTCGCTGAATTCATCACCGCAGTTTCTAGATTTGCACCTGTCAGATCAGCATTTTGGAGATTAACTTGAGATAATGTCGCACGGCTCAAGTTAGCTCCTCGCAAATTTGCCCCAGTCAAATTTAGTTGAGTGAGGTCAGCACCACTTAAATCACATCGGGGACAGACACCCGCAGTTTTCAACTGCTCTAAATCTTGCTGATTCAATGCTAGAGCTTGCTCTGTCAACCCAAAACAAGCTAACAGAGTAACTATGGCAACAATCTTAAGCTTCATATTTTTACGGATACTTATATAAGGGCGAAAATTTACGAACATTGCCTATAGTTATACTTACATATACGGGCTTGCCCATCACATGGAGGGGATGAAGCATTGATTAAGAAGCTATAAAAATAAGATAAATTCTGCTTATTAAGACTATCCAAACCGGAGTCTAAGCTTTAGAATCAAATCGTAACCAACTATACTGAACCATTTATAGACTACCACATATACAATCCCCCTAGCTTGATGAAAAGCAAAGCTAGGGGGATTTAATTTGGTATTCGTTACAAACCTTTACACTCAAAGCTAGCTCTTCACGAACTGTTCCTGCCCTATTAAGTCACAAAAATCTCTGTTTCATCCCCACTCCCAATTCCCCACTCCCCATTAAATTGTTTAAAGTTATGTAGCCTTTTGAGTACGGCCTATCAGGCACTGCGGTAAACTATGCCTTGATTATGATTCTTTCGCAGAGAAGAACACTCGAAAGGAGCGGTTTTTTCAATGTCTCATACCGTAAAAATCTACGATACCTGCATTGGCTGCACCCAATGCGTCCGTGCTTGTCCAACTGACGTGCTGGAGATGGTGCCTTGGGATGGCTGTAAAGCTGCTCAAATTGCCTCCTCACCCCGCACAGAAGACTGTGTGGGATGCAAACGGTGTGAAACTGCTTGCCCCACTGACTTTTTGAGCATCCGGGTTTATCTGGGAGCTGAAACGACTCGCAGTATGGGTCTAGCCTACTAAAAAGCGAAGTGCTGAGTATTGGGTGCTGAAAAGTCAGTTGTGCGAGGGAGTTCTCCCATTGAGTCAACTGACTTTGCTGAGGCAGAAAAAAAGAAGTTACAAAAATAATTTCTTAATTCTTAACTCAGAACTTAAAACTCAAAACTCAGGATTCTGAACTTTTGAAGTTTCTCAATAGCAAGCACCTTTAAGACTGTAGGGTAGGTATTGCTCACCTTACAGCATCTTACTTTTAGATTGGGGAATGCAATCTCTGGGTATCAAAATCCTAGAAGCCGCTTTTGTACCTTTACGGTACGAAAGCGAAATATTTGCTGCAAAAGCCCAAAAACCATAAAAATACCTAGTGGCAAAGGGAGCGATTCGCTCCTTTTTTCTTTGCGAAAACGCCCTACTTATGCTAACAACTATACTGGATTTAATTATCCTAAAAAGTAAAGTGGTGTGAGCAATGTGTGGAATCGTTGGTTACATAGGGACTCAAGCAGCAACAGAAATTTTACTCTCTGGGCTAGAAAAACTAGAATATCGTGGGTACGATTCTGCTGGAATCGCTACTGTTTGGGAAGGTGAGGTTAATTGTGTACGGGCTAAGGGCAAATTGCACAACCTACGCTCTAAACTTGAACCAGTAGCTACCCCAGCTCAAATTGGTATCGGTCATACTCGCTGGGCAACTCATGGTAAGCCAGAAGAACACAATGCTCATCCTCATATGGATATGGCAATGCGAGTGGCTGTAGTGCAAAATGGCATTATCGAAAATTACCGCGATTTGCGCGAGGAACTGAAACAAAAAGGACACCAGTTTATCTCTGAGACTGATACAGAGGTAATTCCACACCTGATTGCTGAATTGTTAAAAACCTCCTCTTCTTCTTCTTTACTAGAAGCAGTCCGTCAAGCTGTTAATCACCTCGAAGGAGCATTTGCACTGGCAGTTATTTCCGCCGACTACCCTGACGAATTGATTGCTGTCCGCCAACAAGCACCGCTAGTTATCGGGTTTGGCCAAGGTGAGTTTTTCTGTGCTTCTGATACACCTGCGATTGTTTCTCATACCCGTGCAGTGCTATCGCTGGAAAATGGCGAAATTGCCCGCCTAACACCTTTGGGTGTCGAAATTTATAACTTTGCTGGCGATAGGTTAAGAAAACAACCCCGAATGCTCAACTTGAATCCCACTATGGTAGAGAAACAGGGGTTCAAGCACTTTATGCTCAAAGAAATCTATGAGCAACCAGGGGTAGTAAGAGCCAGTTTAGAAGCTTACTTTAACAGCGATCGCTCATCAATTGACACTCCATCACCGGTCAATCTCGGCTTACCACCAAAACTCTATAGCGACTTAGAACAAATTCATATCGTTGCTTGTGGTACCAGTTGGCACGCTGCATTAGTCGGTAAATACTTAATCGAACAACTAGCGGGAATTTCTACTCAGGTACATTACGCTTCTGAGTATCGCTATGCACCATCGCCTTTAACACCCAACACATTGATTATTGGTGTTACCCAATCAGGTGAAACAGCGGATACTCTAGCAGCCTTGGTAATGGAAAAAGAACGTCGCCAAGACAAAGAACCTCAGTATCAAGCACGACTACTTGGCATTACCAATCGCCCAGAAAGCAGCCTTGGTCGCATGGTACCGGATATGATCAATACCTTGGCAGGTATTGAAATTGGGGTAGCGGCGACAAAAACTTTTGTGGCTCAACTGATGGCATTTTACGCTTTAGCATTGGATTTAGCTTATCTGCGACAGACAGCTGCCAAAGAAACATTAGAAAAGATTATTAACGACTTGCACCAAATTCCTCAAAAAATGGAAACAACTTTAGCAAGTCAAGAAAGTTTAACAGAACACCTAGCGCATGAATTTGCCGATACCCAAGATTTCATTTTTCTAGGAAGAGGGATTAACTATCCTATAGCCCTAGAAGGAGCATTGAAATTAAAAGAAATTAGCTACATTCACGCTGAAGGGTATCCGGCTGGAGAAATGAAACATGGCCCGATCGCCCTGTTAGATGCGAAAGTACCAGTAGTAGCGATCGCAGTTCCTGGGAATGTGTACGAAAAAGTACTTTCTAACTCTCAAGAAGCCAAAGCCAGAGATTCTCGTTTAATTGGCGTTACTCCTGTCAAAGATGGCGAAGCAGCAGAAATCTTTAACGATTTACTCCCCGTTTCCGATGTCGATGAGTTACTTTCGCCAATTCTGACAGTGGTTCCCTTACAATTATTGGCTTATCATATTGCTGCCCGTCGCGGTTTAGATGTCGATCAACCAAGAAATTTGGCTAAAAGCGTTACCGTGGAATAATCAAAGGAAACAAAGAACAAGGAACAGCAAAACAATATGAAATTAAAAGTAATGTTAAGTAGAAAAAGCAATGCTTACGGCAGACTGGATCTACCTGGTTGTTGGTAATGTGTATGAAAAGGTTATTTCCAATGCCCAAGAAGCAAAAGCTAGAGATTCGTGATTAATTGGCGTGACTCCCGTAAAAGCAGTTATACCGCCAAAAGAAATTGCACAAGCTTTTGATGATGTAGTCAAACCATTTATGGATAAGCTACTAGTAAGCTTATTTAAATCCCGCACCCTTGCATCTATCTGTGATACCCTACTACCCAAACTTCTATCAGGTTAAATCCGCGTCAAAGAAGCAAAGAAGGTTGTAACAGCAGTGTAATTGACATTGTTCATAAACCCATAAATAATTTAGAAGCTAAACTTTTTAGACCAGAATTAAGGATATTATAAAGGCGCAATAACTTACATTGCCCCTGCGGACGCAGGCAGTTTACGATAGTTTGTATGCAAGCAAAAACACGCTACTCACGCGCTCCCATAACCGAAGCGTTAATTGACATACAAGTTCGACTCCCACAAGAAGTTAAACTTGATGTTTTGGCGCAGGTGTACTCAAGCATTCAAACAGAGTACCCAAAGCGTGAGGAGATGTTTATGTTTCAGGGGCAAATGATTGCTGGTGCTAGTGTTGAGGCGACAGCAAGCCAATCTCAAATTGGCTATAGAGTCTTTAGCGACGACCAAAAACAAATTCTTCAAGTGCGTTTGGATGGCTTTACCTTCAGTCGGCTTGCTCCCTACGACTGTTGGGAAACATTCCGAGATGAAGCAAAGCGATTGTGGAGTATATACCAGTCACTAACACATCCAGAAGCCATTGCTCGGTTAGCAGTCAGGTACATTAATAAGGCTAGATATTCCTCTACCTGTGGGTGATTTAAAGGACTATTTAAAGACGTTTCCTGAAGTTTCCTCTGACTTACCACAAGGGTTAAGTGGCTACTTTATGCAGCTACAAATTCCCCAAGACAACCTAACAACAATGCTTGTTCTTAATCAAGCATTAGTTCCTCCTCCAACACCGGAGTTTGTTTCTATACTGTTGGATTTAGACCTATTTACAGAACGGGATATTCCCAAGGATGAGATAGGACTTTGGGGGACTCTGGAACAAATGCACGAACAAAAGAACAAAGCTTTTGAAGCTTGCATTACAGATCACACAAGGGAGTTGATCAAATAATGGCTACTATTGCTCCTTTACGTCCAAACGGAGTTTTATCACCACCAGTAATATTGGTGTTGGAACCAAAAGCTAATTCACAATTACAAAGTCCAGAAGGACGACAAATTGCTGAGTTAGCTGATGAAATCGCACTTTTCCTTCAAAAAGAATTACAAGCTCGATTAGAAGTTGCTGGAGTCGAAATATTAGAAGCGAGGCTTTCTCACTTAGCTTATGCTCCTGAAATTGCCCAAGTTATGTTGCGTCGCCAACAAGCCAAAGCGGTTATTGACGCCAGACGACAAATAGTTGAAAGTGCGGTGGGAATGGTTGATGAAGCTCTCAAGCGGATAAGCGAACGGCAAATTGTGGAATTGGATGAAGAACGTAAAGCCAGTATGATCAATAATCTGTTGGTTGTTTTAACC
This sequence comes from Desmonostoc vinosum, assembly GCF_059505385.1. Lineage (NCBI taxonomy): Bacteria > Bacillati > Cyanobacteriota > Cyanophyceae > Nostocales > Nostocaceae > Desmonostoc > Desmonostoc vinosum. Next base: position 29,557 of record NZ_JCACKM010000028.1, on the reverse strand, counting down.
TCAGATCAAAATGCCCAACCTGTGGTTAACACTGGCAGCCTTTATATCTAAGACATGAGTCAGAAAAAACGGTTTTTACTACGTTTAGACCTCAAGCTTTACGAAGTTCTAGAAAAATGGTCAGCAGATGAACTTAGGAGTGTCAATGCTCAAATTGAGTATCTCTTAAGCGAAGCAGCACGTAAAAGTGGCAGATGGAAAGCAAATAAACACCAAAAGGCTGCTGGACAACAGCAGAATAATACAGAATTGGAAGATGAATCGTAATTCATTGACAGCCCCAAGAGTGATCGGGGCGTGGACTGTCTTTTTACTCAGCACTCATTATTGCTTTAACGCATCCAAAGCTAAATTTAGCTTTAAGACATTAACCCCAGGTTCACCAAAGATACCAAGAAAACGACCATCGGTGTTTTGAGCAATTAAAGTTTCCAATTGACTAGGCGCAATTCCTCGCGTTTTTGCGACTCTGCCAATTTGCGCGGTTGCGGCTTGCGGGGTGATGTGAGGATCAAGGCTGGAACCAGAGGTGTAAACTAAATCCGCAGTTGGCTGTATGCCTGCGGATTTTAAACGATTGAGGTCGCCTACAACTCGTTTATTCAGGTCAGGATCATCTTTACCTTTGATGCGTTCTAGCAATGCTGGATTACTCGGTGCAAGGTTGCTAGCACCAGAAACCCCAGTCTGCAAAACTTTAGCTTCATCTTTTTTGGGGTCAGCCGTGCTGTAATTAGTGGTACTGGGACGACTGTTAAAATAGCGATCGCTACTAAAAGGCTGACCAATCAAAGCAGAACCTACAACTTTACCTCCAGGATTTTTGAGCAGACTACCATTAGCTTGGAAGGGAAAGATTACTTGTCCGCAAGCGATCATTACAAAAGGATAGATAATCGCTGTAATCACCCAAAGTACCAAAGTAGAACGAATAGCTTTACTAGCTTCGTGTGCAAAACTCATTAGAATTTCTCCGGTACAAACATTACAAAAAATAAATAAATAGCAAGTCCCAGTGTTACTAATCCTAATAGCCCCAAAGCCCAAGATTGAGTGCGGGAAAGGGATGCACTAGTAGCTGCATAAACTAAGGGTGCAACCACTAAGTTAAAACACATCGCTAGAAATAGATACAGGGGCAATTTTTGTTTACGCCGTTGATCCCAAATTTCTGTTGAAATATAGCGTTGGATATTGAAGGGTTTCATGAGTTTATAGTTTTATTTTGGCGTTGCTGAATGGATGAATTTTGATCACGCAGAGGAGGACACTTGCGTGCGGGGGTTCCCCCCGTTGAGCAAAGTGTCCGTCGCGCAGAAAATCTTGAGTTTGGGAGAAGAGTAAAACTAAGCTGAACTTCCCCCCAAGTAAAAAGAGCTATGTGCATCAAGGGCTAGGTTTATAGCGTAGCAAGGGTTTAATGGCTATTTAGATATTTGCACCAGGGGAAGTTCAGACTAAGACAAAGGCAGAACAACATCTATAAGTTTGATGGCAATAAAAGGTGCAATAATCCCGCCTATGCCATAAATTAAAATATTGCGACGTAGTAATTGATCTGCGGTTAAGGGTAAAAATTTTACTCCTTTGAGGGCGATCGGTATTAGTGTTGGAATAATTAAAGCATTGTAAATTAGCGCCGAGACGATCGCAGATTGGGCACTCTTGAGACTCATAATATTTAGTGCGCCAATTCCAACTGCTGCAAAGATTGTGGGAATGATGGCAAAATATTTAGCGATATCATTGGCAATGGAGAATGTTGTTAAGGCTCCACGAGTAATTAATAGCTGTTTGCCAATGGTTACTAAGTCAATCAGTTTGGTGGGGTCGGAGTCTAAATCGACCATGTTGGCAGCTTCTTTGGCGGCCTGTGTCCCAGAGTTCATGGCTAAACCTACGTTTGCTTGAGCTAATGCAGGTGCATCGTTAGTGCCATCCCCGGTCATGGCCACTAGTTTACCCTCAGATTGCTCGATGCGAATTACCTCAATTTTGTCTTCGGGAGTCGCTTCTGCAATGAAATCATCAACTCCAGCCTCTTGAGCAATTACACTAGCTGTAATTCGGTTGTCGCCTGTTAACATGACGGTGCGAACACCCATCCGCCTGAGTTGGTCGAATCGTTCCCGCAAACCAGGTTTGACAATATCTTTGAGGTAGATAACACCATAGATTTGGTCATCTTGACAAACTGCTAATGGTGTACCTCCTAAGCGAGAAACTCGCTCATAAGCTGCGTCTACGCCATCGGGAATGTTACCGCCACGGGAACGGACAAACCCTTTGATGGCATCGACTGCACCTTTACGAACTTGTTTACCATCAGGGAGGTTAGTACCACTCATCCGGGTTTTGGCAGAAAACTCTACACCCTCTGCTTGATTGATGTCGAAATCTGCAACTAACTGATAAGTTTGTGCTAATTTCACAATCGATTTGCCTTCGGGTGTTTCATCAAACACACTAGCAGCGTCAGCAATTCGCGCTATGTCTTCTACTGAATAGTTATTGATGGGGATAAATTCATCAGCCATCCGGTTTCCCAAAGTAATAGTGCCAGTTTTATCTAATACTAGTGTGTTAATATCACCGCAGGCTTCTACAGCTCGACCAGAGGTAGCGATGACGTTAAACTGGGCAACCCTGTCCATACCAGCAATACCGATCGCACTTAGCAATCCACCGATAGTTGTAGGAATCAAAGCTACTAATAGCGAAATTAGGATTGCAACACTAGCACCTGCACGTAAATTATTGCCTGCCTCTGTTCCAAACACAGTACTGATAAAGCTGGCGATGTAGTTAACGAAAGATGGCATTGTTGATACCACAATCAAGAAAACCTGTGTCAATACTGCTAATAGCACTGTTAAAGCAATCTCGTTGGGAGTCTTAGCGCGTTCAGCCCCTTCTACTAAGGAAATCATGCGGTCAATAAAGCCTTGACCGGGATCGGCGGTAATGCGAATCGTCAACTCGTCTGAGAGTAGGCGTGTACCTCCTGTCACCGAACTGGCAATATCTGTACCTGGTTGCTTGAGTACAGGGGCAGATTCTCCGGTAATGGCAGACTCATCCACTGAACTAATACCTTGAAGTACTTCCCCATCGGCAGGAATCATATCATTGGCAATTACTTTAACTAAATCGCCTCGCCGTAGTTCTGTAGAATTGACTTTCTCAATGACACCATCGGGAGAGATTTTACGAGCGATCGTATCAGAACGTGTTGCTCTCAGGGAATCTGCTTGGGCTTTACCGCGTCCTTCGGCTACAGCTTCGGCAAAGTTGGCAAAAAGAACTGTGAAAAACAGAATCAGGGTAATTAAGCCGTTTAACAAGCGTTGTTGGTTGACATTCGCTTGAACTGTGCCGAACAAATTCGGGTCAAGGGTAACAAGGAAAGTCACAATTGTTCCTACCCAGACAATAAACATGACTGGGTTTTTCACCGCAATCCGCGGATTTAGCTTGACAAATGACTCACGAATTGCTCTTTTGTAGAGTCCCCGCATGTCTGCTTTAGGGGTATGCTTGCGTGAGTCGCGAGTTCCAGAGGGAATGCGGGGGGAGTGGGTGGGCATAGGGAATGGGGAATTGGGAATGGGGAATGGGACAAAGAAATAATCAACCAATTACGAATTACGCGCTTCGCAGCGTTAGCGAGTCCTCGATAGCGAAGCGTTAGCGACGCAGGAGCGTCGCGTCATTACGAATTACGAATTATAAAAAAGGCTTCGCTAATGGGGCCTAGTGCTAAAACTGGAAAAAATGTCAGTGCGCCTAGAATTAAAATCACGGCGGCGGTGACGCTGGTAAATAGTCCGGTGTCGGTTCTAAGGGTACCTGCGGTGAGGGGAACTAGTTGTTTGCGAGACATGCTATCTGCTAGCAACAATAGGCTGATAATTGGGATGTAGCGCCCTGCTAATAAACTAAAGCAGGTGCTGAGGTTCCACCAAAGGGCGGTTACTGTTGTTTGTGCGCCAGTGGCGATCGCAATTGGCGATGGTTGGGAATCGCCTAAGCCTTCAAACCCAGAACCGTTATTAGCCGCAGCTGAGGCATATTCGTAAATTACTTGTGCAAAGCCATGAAAACCAGGATTGCTAATTCCTGCCAATTGATCGGGGAATGCTAGGGTAATTGCCGCTGGAATCAAAATGGCGATCGGGTGAACTAGCAATATTAAGAAACTCGCCAGCACAACCTCACGCTTCTCAATTTTGCGTCCGAGAAATTCTGGTGTGCGTCCTACCATTAAACCTGTGACAAATACGGCTAATATCAAGTACGCATATAGATACGCGGTTCCTGTACCTTGTCCACCAAAAACAATCTGCAAAAACATATCACAAAGCATACTAAAGCCGCCATTCGGCATGAATGAATCATGCAGGCTATTGACGGCCCCACACATGGTTGCAGTTGTAATCACGGCGTACAATGCAGATTGTGCCCAACCAAACCGGACTTCTTTACCTTCCAAATTTGGTTGTTGGCTACCTAAGAGGGCATTCACGGCAGGATTACCGTTATATTCACCGATCGCTGTGATGACAATCAAGACCACCAAAATAGCCAATGGAATGCAATACACTAACCAAGCTTGCTTAAGGTTGTTGGCAAATATGCCATAGGTGTAAATCAGGGAGGTGGGTATTGACAGGATGGCCACAAGCTGAATCAAATTTGTCAAGCCACTGGGATTTTCCAATGGATGGGCTGAGTTGATGGCGAAAAAGCCACCGCCGTTCTCGCCTAGTTCCTTGATAATTTCTAAATGGGCAACAGGGCCACGGGCGATCGCCTGACTTATGGCAGGATCTTCTAGGGTACGTATCACTACTGCCCCTGCTAGGGTTTCTGGTACACCAAGGGCAATCAAGACTATTCCACCCACAATACTAATGGGTAGCAAAATTCGAGTAATTGCACGAATCAAATCTACATAAAAGTTACCTAATGGCCTTCCTGTTAAACCACGAATAAAGGCGATCGCCACTGCGATTCCTGTCGCAGCGGAGGTGAACATATGGTAGCCTAGTGCTAACATTTGGCTGCCATAGCTCATGTAGGTTTCACCAGAATAATGCTGCTGGTTGGTATTAGTAATAAAGGAAATAGTTGTGTGCAGTACTGTGTCCCAAGTTGGGGCATTTATTTTAGTTGGGTTTAGCGGTAACCATCCCTGATTCATAATAATCAAGAACATTAGCAACCCCATAGCAATGTTGCTATAAAGGATTGCCCGCGCATACTGCCAACCTGTCATATTTTTTTGGGGTTGAACACCAATTAAGGAGTAAAGTACTCGTTCAACTGGATTTGAAATTATGTCGATAAAAGTACTTTGATATAGGAAAACACGCGCTATGTATCGCCCAAAAAAGGGAGTGATTGCTATTACTATTAGTAGGGTTAAGGTAATTTGTATCCATCCTTGTAGCATGAGTTAAATAAATTCCTGTTTTTTGAGTTTGAGATAAATGTTGGGCTTGTTGCATAATTTTTTTATCGGGCTAGACCCCACTTCGCTAATACACAAAAAAAGAGTTAAAGTTTGAGGTTTTTACAAAAGGTCTGCTGAAGGCTTTTTTCATTCATGTTTTGATAAATATTATTTGTAGTAAATTGGTTTAATGTTTCTAGAATAACCATAAAACTTTTGAATTCAGGAAGCAACGTATAAGTGAATTTTTAAACTCTGATATATATTGATATAAGTTGAAGTGTTGAGAGCGTTTATTTTTAAGTTATATCTACAAATATAGTAAGCTAGTGTAGTTGGGTAAAAATGACGATAAAGTTAGAAATGAAGTAAAGGTTTAGATTCTATCCAATGGATGATGATAGAAATATCCAAAAGAAAAAAGGCAAGTCACTACCACCCAAGCTGATTATTTGGTTAGGTAAGTTTGTCTGGACGACAATATGGCACATGATGATGTCAAACCTTGCTCCCCGCAATCAGTCAGGAGAGTATATTCGTCCTAATAGCCAGTTCCGTAAGTCTATCGGTATAGAGGCAGGAAATCCTTATCCACCCGCAGCAGGACGTTATAAACTTTATGTTGGGTTGAGCTGTCCTTGGGCACACAGAACTCTGGTAGTGCGATCGCTTAAAGGTTTGGAAGCTGCAATTTCGGTATGTATTGTGTCTCCTTCTGTGACTATCGGCGGTTGGGTGTTCGATGAAACAGAAGCAGGTTGCAGTACACTCGCTGAACTATATCAGCTAGCAAAACCAGGCTATAGTGGACGCTCAACAGTCCCAGTGTTATGGGACAATCAGACGCAAGCAATCGTTAATAACGAGAGTGCAGAGATCATCGTGATGCTGAGCTCACAATTTAACGAGTTTGCCAACAATCCTAAGTTAGATCTTTACCCATCAGAACTCAAAGAAAAGATTGACTGGTGGAATGACAAAATTTACCATGCAGTGAATAACGGCGTCTATCGTTGCGGTTTTGCCCAAACCCAAGAAGCATACAATCAAGCTTGTAATGAGCTGTTCACAACTCTTGATGAGATTGAGACAGCATTACAAACTAGTCGATATCTGTGTGGCGATAATCTCACATTGGCGGATATTCGCCTATTTACAACCTTATTTCGCTTTGATAGCGCTTATTATGGGTTGTTCAAATGCAACCGCCGACGAATTCGCGACTATGCTAATCTAGGGGCCTATCTGCGTGAACTATATCAACTTCCAGGTGTTGCAGACACATGCGATGTCGAGAGTGTCAAGCAAGATTACTACGGCAACTTGTTCCCGCTCAACCCTGGTGGTATTATTCCCAATGGCCCTGATATGACATACCTTTATGAACCACATGGCCGTGAGAATAAGAAATAAAGAGTGGGGAGTAGGTAAGCTGTTGCGCTTTTAATTTGCATAGTTCAAACCGCTAGAAAGACGCGGGGACACGGAGACACGCAGATGTAATTTGAATGACGATTAGCTTAACTCACGTTTGTTTAAAAATGTGGGATTGAAATTTGTATTCTTGGTGACTAACAAAATTTACCTATGACGCGCCTTTTGATAGAGAAAACATATTTGACAAAGGGATATATTTTTTTTAAAATAGTCCACTATTCCAATGTCTTTGCTAATAACCTCCAGTGATCATCGTTGGAGGTTATTCTTTTTATTTTTATACGAAAAAGTACCGCATCACTGCTTGCTATAAAAATACCTCTTCTCCCACTCCCTATTTTCAAGCCAGATAATTGTAGGTTTCAGCAAGATTACTGAGCCATTAAAAATACAACACATCTTAAAATTATACATGATTTTTTGAGTGTTAAAAATGTCTAATCTGCTACCTCAGTGCCAAAATTTAAAACAGCAAGTCGAGTCTATTTTACAACTTTTACAACAAGAGCCAACACTACGTTCTCAAGATATTACATTTGTACAAACTTCTCTTAGTAAAGCAATTTCCCCAAAATTTGAAATTGTATTTGCAGGTGCGTTTAGTGCCGGTAAATCAATGCTAATTAATGCACTGTTGGAAAGAGAGTTACTTTACAGTGCAGAAGGACACGCTACAGGTACAGAATGCAAGATTGAGTATGCAGAAGTAGATAAAGAACGTGTTGTTTTAACATTTTTAAGCGAAGCAGAGATTAGAGAGCAAGCAGTTTCTCTGTGTCAAGAATTGGGATTTAAAACGGTAGTTAATATTAATCAAGATGATGTAATTGACTTACTACATCAAGGTTGTAAGGCTATTATTGAGCAGGAAGGCGGCGAGAGTAAATCGGAACGTGCAAAACAAGCAAAGGCGTTAACATTGTTGCTAGATGGATATGTAACAAACCGCGATCGCATTCATACGGTTAATAATGCTACATATTCTATGGAACAATTTAACTTTTCCAATCTCAAAGAAGCTGCTGGATATGCGCGTCGTGGTAGTAATAGCGCTGTCTTGAAGCGAATTGAATATTACTGCAACCATCCTCTCTTGCAAGATGGCAATGTAATTATTGACACGCCAGGTATAGATGCACCAGAACAAAAGGATGCACAGCTAACCTACGCTAAAATTCAACATGCTGATACATCAGCTGTGGTGTGTGTGCTGAAACCTGCTTCAGCGGGTGACATGACTAAAGAAGAAACAGAACTTTTAGAAAAGATGCGGGACAATGGAGGAATACGCGATCGCGTTTTCTACATCTTCAACCGGATTGATGAGACTTGGTACAACACTCAGCTGCGGCAACGATTGGATGATTTAATTAGTAGACAGTTTCGCAACCCCAGCAGAGTTTATAAAACTAGTGGATTGTTAGGATTTTACGGCAGTCAAATTAAACAGACAAGTGAGCGCGATCGATTTGGTTTAGATTCTGTCTTTACTGAAAGTGTCAAAGGTTTAGATGGTAAAGAAGAAACGCCACAATTTGTCTATGCATTTAACAACTACTGTGTTAGTTCTGGCAAGCTTTCGCAAAGTAATTTTCGGATTTCTCTCAATGGCTTCGAGACTCCTAATGAAAACTACACACGAATTTTGTCTGAACAAGGAATGCCATTAATTAATCAGCTAATTCGAGATAGCGGGATAGAAGAATTTCGCACAGCTATTACTCACTATCTAACTACAGAAAAACGTCCACAACTTTTTATCAATTTTGCTGATGATTTAGAAGATATTTGTATTCCTCTGAAAAAATATTATCAGGAAATCCAAAGAGATTTAGATAGTCAGCCCCAAGAAATTGAGACGATGAAAGCGCAGGAACTGCAACGCCTCAATCAGCAACTCCTGCAAATTGGTAAAGACTTCAGCCAGCACATCACAGAAGAAGTTAACCAAGTAGTCAATAATTCCTGTGATGGTTTTGAAGCAGATTTTCAGCAATTGCAATCACGCATGATTCGCCGTCTTTATGAGTTGCTAGATACTTTCTCTGTTGCTGATGCTTATCGACGTGCAACTCTCAATCATCCTCGCAATGCTACAGCACCGTTAATTGCGATTTTAGTAGAAGCATTTTATTATTTAGCCAATCAGTTAGAAGATATTTTAATTGAGTCTACCGAGCAGTTAATTGTCAATTTATTTCAACAGTTAATCGCCAAAATTCACAAATCAGAATATTATCGACAATTATATCGCTTATTGGGTAATGATGGGGGGATTGAGCAAGAGATAAATACTTTAGCAAAACAAGTTTCTCAGGTGTTAACAAATGCAGCCAGTGTAGAATGCGATCGCTTTGTGCGAGAAAGTCCCAGATTCTATGATGAAGGTACTTTTTCCATCTATCAATTTCGTCAGACTTTACTACAAACTTCCCAGGGTTATGATGCTGAAAGTATGGTAGAAGCAGAACCAGCAATTAGGCAATTATTGAAGTTAGATTTTGAGCCAAAAGTTTCTCAAACTATCCGTAAATCCTTCCGCCAAACTATCAATCAAACACTCAAAACTCAATTACTGACAATGGCAACACAACAAGCGGATGCGATTTTACAGCAATATCCCCAGGCGCGTGCTTACTTAGAGAAAACACTAGAACAAGAAGCACAAGAAAAGATTACTAATAATCGAAGGTTATTAGATGTTGTTGAGCAAAAGATTGACACCTATAATTTAGCGATCGCTAATATCAATAATTGTTTACAAGCAATGCAATTATACGATCATTTGTTACCCATAATTAGCGATACAGATTTTATTCCTAGCGTTACTGATACAGTAGTTGTTGAGAGCATTTATTCTACTAATGGATTCATGCTCTCGGATGGATTAGCAGAGGTTTAGTTGTGTCGTTGCAGTAGGGTGCGTTATGGACGCAAGTCCTAACGCACCGAAGATCTTAGACGGTGCGTTGCTAAGCTAATAATCATTCAAATTGCATCCCCGCGTCTCCCCTTAAGCGCGTCCTCCGAAGTTTGCTCAACGGGGGGAACCCCCGCACGCAACTTCTCTCCGCGTCTTTCTGAGGCAAAGGATTATGCAAGTTAAAGGCAGATTAGCTTATAAGGCATAACACACGCTACTAGACGTCCTCTAACTATGGACAAAATAATGTGTCACGGGTATCGCGTCCTGTTGTTGGATTAACACCTTGAGCAACCTGGCATAATTTTTTCTGTTCATCTGGACGCAGTAGCACATCGGTAAAATCTGCTCCTTCAATAATTGCACCGTCAAATTTGGTGCTGGCAGCAAATGCACCCTCCAAAACTGCATTTGTTAAATTTGCTTTGATTAGGCGAGCTGAGTCTAAAGTAGCATTTGTGAGATCAGCCCCTTCTAAATTTGCTGACTCTAAATTTGCAGCGAAGAAGCTGACACCGCGTAAGTTAGTATGGCTGAAGTTACTCTGACGCAGATTAGCTTTGGTAAAGCTGGAGTCTGATAAATCACGCCCTGAAAAATCAGCCTCTATTAAAATTTCTTTATTGTACTCAAGGGCTAAAGCAGTTTCAGTAAAACCCACAGATGCTGTAGTGCCAACTACTACCAAAAGCAATAAACTGAGTATACTCGTCCAAATCTGATTACTTAAGCTAAATTTCATAGTATTTGTAGTTAATGGCTAACCCTCCTCCATCTCATTATCCTGATATTGGGCAACTAGGTGAAGATCTAGTTGCCCAATGGTTACAATCTACAGGTTGGACAATTTTACATCGTCGCTTTAGTTGCCGCTGGGGAGAAATTGATATTATTGCCCAGCATAATGGGGAGGCGAAAGAAAATTCCCCCTCATCGCTTCACTCAGTAATTACTACTCAGCACTCCATAGTAGCATTTGTTGAAGTTAAAACCCGTAGTTCTGGTAATTGGGATGCATGGGGAAAAGATGCGATCGCCCCAAAAAAGCAAGCAAAAATTTGGCGCACTGCTAGAATATTCTTGGCTCAGCATCCGGAAAAATCAGAATATTCCTGCCGATTTGACGTTGCTGTTGTCCACTGTCAGCGACTCTCAACCAACTCGCCTGGGGTTATAGCTACTCAAGAAACCCTAGCTACATCCTCAGTAGCTGGATATAAATTAAAGCTGCAAGAATATATTCCCGCAGCTTTCGATTCTATAATTGATGACGGTCAGTAACAGAATATCTCGTTACCAAAAATAACCAATAGTCAAGAATTTGTAATATTTTTATAACTAAATGGTCAGCTAACTAGCATTATTTAGAAGTCAAGAATTAAAAGCATTGTTTATTTTGGCTTTTAACGCTTGACTTCTCTGGTAATGAGTAATGCCAACTCAGTGTACATTCGCTTATGCCAATGTTTCTGGACAATAACCCAACCCCCGGACAAATTGTTGCCGGAAAGCTTCGATTTCTTCTCGCTCTGGGCTACCATGGGAGACGATCGCCACTTGATAACGACGCATCACATCCACAGGGCACTGTCCTGCTTCCAAACTCCAAAGTGCCATTTGCACCCTCATCGGTGGCTCATAGCTAATTCCTAATTCATTGAGAAAAGCTCGAAAATCGCCATCTTCTTGGGATGAGACTTGACCTTTGAGTTTGATCCTAATCACCCAGCCATCAATCTGATGAATCACGGTGATGAACGAAACAGGCATCTGGGGTCTAGCGTGCAAGCATTGAACCACCCTCAGAGTTAAACTAGCGTTTGCCAGGTAATACAAATATTCCATGTTGGTGCTTGGGATCAAAGCCAACCCTACATCTCTATATTCCTAAATAAATGGTTATTTCCGGTAGGGTAAAAGCCCCCGTTTTTAGATGGGGAGGTTTACCCATTTTTCATATTTATGTTTCAGTAATACGTTATCAGTTATCAGTAGTTTACCCTGATACCGAATAGGAAAGGCTCAATAATGCACGGTAGCTTAGTTACTACTAGCTTTTTTTAAGGCTACATCTACCTGCTTCAGTAGTGCTTCTAGTGTAAAAGAGTTATCTAAAATCACGTTTGCACGAGCGGCTTTTTCGTCTAAAGATAGTTGGCTATTGATACGGACTTGCGCTTGTTCTCTATTCAAATGATTTCGTTCGATTAATCGTTGTAGTTGTTGCTCACCCGAACAACGCACTACCCAGATTTCTGTAACTAAATTGGTCATTCTAGCTTCAAATAATAGAGGCACTACTAACACAAGTGTTTTTGCTGAGGATTGGGCAATTACTTCAAGAAAGCGCTCGTTTACGTAAGGATGAATCAATTCATCTATCCAAATGCGTTCATCTTGATTGTTAAAGATAATTTCGCCCAGTTTTTGACGATTTAAGCTTCTATCTACTAATAATATTTGTTCTCCGTAACGTTGGGCGATCGCATCAAGAATGGGAGAACCTACAGCCACTGCTTCTCTAGCATAAATATCTGCATCAAAAGTTGGTAGATTGTAAGCACTAGCCAAATAATTGGCTACGGTACTTTTACCTGTGGCAATACCTCCAGTTAAGCCGATTATGCGTTTATTTGTCATTTATGCCTGATGTGAATTAAAAACAAAAAATAGGGAGTGGGGAGTAGGGAGTGGGGAGTAGGGAAGAAATATTTTTATAGTTCTTTGTAAACGCAGTTCATGGAGTCTCTTGCATAAATATTTTTTTGTTTCGCGCAAAGGCACAAAGACGCAAATAAAAGCGCAAAAATTAAGACTTTTGCAAGAGGTCTAATCCTTAATAGGGATTTTGGTTGATTAAAACTTTTGCTGTGCGTGACAACAGCATAGTAATTAAAATGTTTCAATCCCTAATAGGGATTTGGGTTGATTAAAACGCTTTTCGTCGTTTTCTGGAGTTATGTAGTACCGAGTTTCAATCCCTAATAGGGATTTGGGTTGATTAAAACAATGGTAAAAGAACAATGCCCAAATTGCGAATTTGTTTCAATCCCTAATAGGGATTTGGGTTGATTAAAACAAATTTATTTACAAAATCCCACCCACCGCCGCGAGTTTCAATCCCTAATAGGGATTTGGGTTGATTAAAACTATCTCTAATATAGCGATCGCTATCTACTAAATGTTTCAATCCCTAATAGGGATTTGGGTTGATTAAAACCTTCCATTTAGATATATCTCTCCTAGGGACAGAATGTTTCAATCCCTAATAGGGATTTGGGTTGATTAAAACTGGATTTACCAATCAAAGATATATGTTCTCTAGATGGTTTCAATCCCTAATAGGGATTTGGGTTGATTAAAACGTTTGCAAATCGCTTACTCTTAAAAAGTGGATTTATAGGTTTCAATCCCTAATAGGGATTTGGGTTGATTAAAACGTAAATTACACTGGGTTTATGCCGCCGCGTTACAAGTTTCAATCCCTAATAGGGATTTGGGTTGATTAAAACTTAAATGGGCTAATCGTTGTAGTCGGTATAAATGTTTCAATCCCTAATAGGGATTTGGGTTGATTAAAACTAGAGTACATATTATATGTACAGCCCGAGCTAAGTTTCAATCCCTAATAGGGATTTGGGTTGATTAAAACCGAGGCGCTTTCTTTGAATCCGTGACGTACCCGAGTTTCAATCCCTAATAGGGATTTGGGTTGATTAAAACATAAGGTCAGCTTTCGCTTTATTATTTTTGATTTCTGTTTCAATCCCTAATAGGGATTTGGGTTGATTAAAACCAGGATAGAAACATTCGCCAGTGCGTTCATCAACGTTTCAATCCCTAATAGGGATTTGGGTTGATTAAAACAATTAACCACAATGAGCTAATCTCATCTAATTCACTTGTTTCAATCCCTAATAGGGATTTGGGTTGATTAAAACAAAAGCCGCAGTGTCCCTCTGGGGTGGCGTTTTAGTTGCGTTTCAATCCCTAATAGGGATTTGGGTTGATTAAAACTTATCGCTAATCACATCACCTTGTTTGATTTCTTGTTTCAATCCCTAATAGGGATTTGGGTTGATTAAAACCCCCATCGCCCCCGGCAGACGCTCACCCAACTGCTGTTTCAATCCCTAATAGGGATTTGGGTTGATTAAAACTCAAACTTTTTATCGAATTCTTTGGATAGGTTGGTTTCAATCCCTAATAGGGATTTGGGTTGATTAAAACTTTGGGCAGTGGTATGGCGAGTCTAGCGAATACCATTGTTTCAATCCCTAATAGGGATTTGGGTTGATTAAAACACCACACTTACTAATTAATTCACATCACAAATAAGAGTTTCAATCCCTAATAGGGATTTGGGTTGATTAAAACATTTTAATTTATAAAAATCATCTCCTATATTTCTAATGTTTCAATCCCTAATAGGGATTTGGGTTGATTAAAACCACCACCACCGCCTCCACTACCAGCAGATAAATCAGGTTTCAATCCCTAATAGGGATTTGGGTTGATTAAAACTTTGTAGTGTTTTAATTTACCTCTCGCTACTTTGTTTCAATCCCTAATAGGGATTTGGGTTGATTAAAACTCAAATAGCGCCCCATAAATGCCAGACTTAATAGTTTCAATCCCTAATAGGGATTTGGGTTGATTAAAACTTCAGGAATAAAAGGAGATGTTGGCAGTGTAAGTGTTTCAATCCCTAATAGGGATTTGGGTTGATTAAAACCAAAATAACATTGAATCAGAGGATGACTACAAATGGGTTTCAATCCCTAATAGGGATTTGGGTTGATTAAAACCTTCAAGGCATCAAACTACCAGACATAGACTCGGTTTCAATCCCTAATAGGGATTTGGGTTGATTAAAACTTACTAATCTACAACCTTGTGAGGTTAAAACGATGTTTCAATCCCTAATAGGGATTTGGGTTGATTAAAACTTCGGCTCAATCATTCACAAGGTTATCAAGTGGAATGGATTGGTTTCAATCCCTAATAGGGATTTGGGTTGATTAAAACACTCGCAGTGCCGCCGTCGATTCTCCCCCCAGCGTTTCAATCCCTAATAGGGATTTGGGTTGATTAAAACTTGACATTTTATTTTACTCCTCCTTATATTTTTCAATTGTTTCAATCCCTAATAGGGATTTGGGTTGATTAAAACAATGGCAATGTATATGCACAGACACCGATGTTTCGTTTCAATCCCTAATAGGGATTTGGGTTGATTAAAACCCAACGTTGAGGGCGATCGCATCTCCAACGCAGTTTCAATCCCTAATAGGGATTTGGGTTGATTAAAACCCAGAGGATGATTGCTGCCGTATGGGATGCTGTCCAAGTTTCAATCCCTAATAGGGATTTGGGTTGATTAAAACTGCGGGGATGGAGAGAATTTCGGGTATTACAAGGTTTCAATCCCTAATAGGGATTTGGGTTGATTAAAACCGCTGGGGTCTGCAAGCCTTGATATATTTGGTTTTCAAGGTTCAATAGTGGCAACCTGTAGTTAAGATACCTTTTCAGACGTTTGGTTGTCAAGAGCGCAAGAATAATAAATAACCTCAAAAGCAATTCTGGTAAGGATTTGGGGTGGTGGTGTCAACCTTTAAAACCCTCAAAGAGGATTCAAAGCTAGAGAGGATAAGCTTTTCAAGCACAAAATTTTGTTTTGTTTAAAAAACACCTACTGGTTGACACCATAATTACTAAATTCACATTAGGCGTCATTTGTAATAAGGAATTGGGAATTGTGAATGGGGAATTGTCATTTGTCCTTCGTCATTGGTTATTCTCCGCGTCCCCGCGTCCCCGCGTCCCGCGTCCCCTCGTCCCCTCATCCCCTCGTCCCCGCGTCTCCCACATCTCCCTCATCTCCCAAAATTCACCCACTTGATCAATGCTTGAGTTAAACCTTCCAAAGTATATTCTTCAGCTTCTACATCCACGCGTCCTAATAAAGCATGACAAGTTTTAGAGGTTTGGGGGCCGATAGAGGCGATACAAACTCCTGTTAAATAATTGGCTACAGAGTTTTGTGAAAATTTACTTGTGATCAGTTGATAAAAAAATTGCACAGTCTTAGAACTGGCAAAGGTAATTACATCTATTTTGCGATTTTGGATGGCTAATTCTGCCTCTAGGGGGATACTATTTGGACAGCAAGATTGATATGCCGCTACTTCTGTAACTTCTGCTCCTTTGGTAGTTAATTCTTTAACTAAAATTTCTCTGCCACCGCTTTCTACTCTGGGAAATAAAATTTTCTTACCAGACAGTTCTTCGGGAAAACTTGCTATTAAAGAATCAGCAACAAAGTTAGGAGGAATAAAATCTGGTTGGAGGCTGCGTTGTCTGAGACTTTGGGCTGTTTTTTCGCCAACAACGGCAATTTTAACGCTATTTAAAGCACGAGCATCTTTACTTTGTGCAGCTAATCTGGCAAAAAAGTAGTCTATACCGTTAGTAGAAGTGAGAATTAACCAGTCGAAGTTAGATAAATTAGCGATCGCACTATCTAAAGCTTCCCAACTGGCAGGTGGGCCAATTTCTAAGGTAGGCATTTCAATGACTGTAGCACCTGAAGCGATGAGGCGATCGCTAAATTGATTTGATTGCCCTACCGAACGCGTCACGAGAATGGTTTTGCCAGTGAGGGGGAGGTTGTTTGACATGGCTGTAGTCGAAACTTCTGAGGATATTTTCTCAGGTTGTAAGTACTCGCGTAGCCCAACAACTTCACCAATGACTATTACAGCTGGAGAAAGAGACAAACCAGCAGTTTGTTGAAGAATATCACCTAGTTGGGCTGTCCAAATTTGTTGATTATGACTACCTGCCCAGCGGATGATTGCCATCGGCGTCACCAGCGATCGCCCGCGCCGCACTAGTTGATGTACAATTTCTGCCAGATGTTGCCCTCCCATTAAGATGACGAGGGTTTCTAATCGTGAAAGTGCTTCCCAATCTAAAGCATCTGGTTCATGAGCTGTAAATACTGCAAAACAGCGACTCAACACCGGATCTGTTAAGGGTATTCCTGCTAATAATGGTGCTGCTAGGGCTGATGAAATTCCTGGCACTATTTCAAACTCACAACCCGATGCTTTTAGCGCTTCTATTTCCGAAGTACAGCGCCCAAAAATAAACGGATCACCTGATTTTAGCCTGACAACTTGTTTACCCTGTTGGCAGTACTTTACTAGTAAATTGTTAATCTCGCCTTGTGGTGTGCTGGGTTTTCCACCACGTTTACCGACATCTAGTTTCAAGCAATCAGTTGGTACGCACTGCATCAATTCAGCATTGACAAGGGCGTCGTAAACTAGCACTTGAGCCACCGCTAAAAGGTTATAAGCTTTAAGTGTTAGGTAAGCTAAATCATAAGGCCCAGCACCTACGAGATAAACTTTGCCCTTTTGCAGAGTCATTAATTAATTAAAACCTACGCTCTTTACAAATTGATTATGATATGCATTCGCCATCCAGAGTCCATTTCCGGCTTTGATTAATTAGTTTGACTGTTAATTTTTTGGAATAGCTGATCAACTTTCTCAACCATTTTTGTGTTTCCCTGAGCTTGGAATAACTCTCTAGCTTTTTTAAGATTGGCGATCGCTTCATCTAGCTTTTGTTGTCTTCCTAGGGTAATTCCCAAATTATAGTAAGCCAAGCCATAGCTAGGTGCAAGGCTAATGGCTTTTTTGTAATGGGCAATTGCTTCTTCTGACTTGCCTTGATCATCGACAGCATTTCCCAAGCCCGTGTAAGCTTCTGCGTTTTTTGGATCGAGACTGATAACTTTTGTGTATTGATTAACTGTTTCTGCTAGGTTGCCTTGAGCGTAGAATGCACTACCTAAATTGTATTGAGCATCTATATAGCTGGGATCGATGGTAATCGCTTGCTGATATTTTGTAATTGCTTCTTCTAGCTGTCCTTGGTTATACAGTGCATTTCCCAAAGCGTTATAGCCTACGGGATTTTTCGGTTCTAAACGCACAGCTTCTGTATACTCAGCTACCGCTTCTGCTGTTTTACCTTGATCAGACAAAACATTTCCTAAATAATAGTGAGCGCCTGCATAATTGGGATCAAGACTAATAGCTTTTTTGTATTGAGTGACTGCTTGATCTAGCTTGCCTTGAGCATACAGAGTATTTCCCAAAGATGCATATGCTGGTGCATAATTTGGGTCGAGACGGATGACTTGTGTATACTTAGCGATCGCTTCTGGGAGCTTTTTCTGATTGTAATAAACGTTACCTAAATTATGGTGCGCCCTGATATACTTGGGGTCAAGACCAATTGCTTTTTTATACGCTGAGATTGCTTCTTCATACTGCTCTAGCCTAGAAAAAGTCAAACCCATATTAAAGTATGCTCCAGGCTCTTTGGGGTCAAGGCTAATTGCTTTTTTGTATAAAGCGATCGCATCTTTTGGTTTACCTTGATCGTCGAGAGTATTTCCTAAAGCAATATAAGCTTGAGCATAACTAGGTTCTAATTCAATTGCTTTGCGAAAAGCTGCTTCTGCACCTTTTAAATCTCCTTGTTGATAGAGAGTAATTCCCTCATTGAAGCTAGCAACTGCTTGTTTATTGTCCGAGGCTGCTGCTATCGAAATGTCTGGAACTTGTGACAAACTGACACCAATATTTTTACCGAAGGCAGCATTTGTCTTGAGCAAACATAAGCCGATAATAGTCACAGCCAGTAAATTTTTTGTTTTGAGCATTTTTAATTTACCTACTGAGTATATAAGTAAGCGTACTTTAAATATAGTCTTCAGTTTTTATACAATAGATTCCGCAATCTAAGTTATTGCGAAACCATATTTTTCGTTATCTTTTATATTTACAAAAATATAGTATTACGCATTTAAATAGCACTTTGACTAGTGAGGGTTGTCCTTTGTCATTAGTCATTTGTCAAAAGCCTTTACCAAATGCCTTTACAAAGGACAAATCACTAATGATGATCTTCTCCCAATTACATGCCTAACCTGCTATTCATCAATTTGCCAAGAATCTTTGGTTAGTTCTTCATCAAGGATTTTCTTGGGGCGGACAATGACGATGATTCGCCCCAGTATTGGCAGTTCTGGCTCAGTTTCAAACCACTGAAAATCTAAATCGTTGCCGTTGTCAACAACAAAATAGCTGGAGGCGTCCCATTGTCGTTGGGCGCGATCTACGACTACGAGTACTTGTTCTAACTTTTGTGTTTGATTGGGGAAGCGATCGCTATTCGCTAAAATCACCACTGCATCTTCTGCACTCAACAGCACTCGCCAACCCGGTAAAGGTACCCAAGCTTGTTCTCCGGTAAATTTGACTAGGCGGAATGGTTCGATTTCTTCTACCAAGGGCACCGATTTTAAATCTTGAGGTGTCAACGGCAACTTACCTACTACAGGGAATATCCGGGGAAGTTCATCTTCAGAGTCGAGCCTATAGAAGGGAATAGTTGGAGTCGGGCGTTTCGGTACAACAGAAAAATCTACAAGTAATTGTTCTATTTGCTTCCTAGCTGTTTGCGTATGAGCAAAACGTAAACCTTTGGCAATGAGGCGCGATCGCTCTTGTAAATCTGTATTTTGCCGTGCTAATCTCCAAGCTTGGTAGGCAACAGCATCTCCAGAATGGTTAGAAAATCCTTCTGGCAAAGTCCGAAAGTAAGAAAAGTCTTTAATTGCTTTTGCCACTTCTCGCGCTTCATCGGCATCAAGTTTGTGCAAGAAGGTAAGTTCAGCAGCGCTAGCGCGTTCTTCCTGGCTGAGTAAGCGTAGCTCATAGAGAATATCACTACCGCGCGTGGCGTAGTGCGATCGCGCTGCTGCTGATGCTCCTGCCTTTTCTATCGAATTGTAAACTTGAGAACCAACAACTACCTGATTTTGTTGAATTGGCTCAAATCCAGTTGCTTCAAAGATATCTTGGGGATTGTAGCCAGCTTTTTGTAGGTAGGCGATCGCTATTCCCCATTCCACCCAATTACCTTGCTTTTGTCTGAGCTTTTGCAAAAATTCTTGTGCTACATCATTCTCAGGATTTTGAGGGCTAGATGGTAGGTCAGTCATAATCGGCGGTGGGAGCTTTAACTTAAGAACAACAAGGAAAATCAGACCTGATCAGCAAGTCTTATTTTAGGATAATTTGCAACAGTAATATCTGTAATACTTGCGGGCTATTCTCAATCAACCCTGGTATGGAATATAACAAAAGGATAAATATTAAAAGGAAATATCTGATGGATAGTCCTAGTCTTGAAATCGATAAAGTCCGCCACCAGTTGATGACTCTGGAGCGACCGAAAAAACTTAAAATCCTAGTAGTTGACGATGAGCCTGATAACCTAGATTTACTTTATCGTACCTTTCGCCGCGACTTTAATGTTTTGAAGGCGGATAGTGGGGTAAACGCTTTACAAGTGTTGGCCGCAGAAGGCGAAGTAGCGGTAATCATCTCCGATCAACGGATGCCAGAAATGAAAGGAACTGAGTTTTTAAGCAAGACTGTACCTCAGTTTCCTGATACGGTAAGGATAATTCTGACGGGATTTACAGATATTGAGGATTTAGTAGAAGCAATTAATGCCGGGCAGGTTTATAAATATATCACAAAGCCTTGGGATCCAGGAGAATTAAAGGCAGTAGTCCAAAGAGCCGCCGAAACCTACGATTTACTTAAACAACGTACAGAAGAATTACGCCGTGCCCATGCCCAAATGGATCTGCTAACTGTTTTGGTGCAGGTTACACAAGCGGCTCATAGCTTAGAGGAAACGCTTACACCAATTGCAATGGCTGTTGGTGAAACATTCGCGGCAGATGGCTGTATTTTGCAACTGATTAAGGGCAATACTCTGATTGCGACTCAAGGAACTTATAGTGATGTTGGTATAATAAAAAACTGGCTTGCTGAAGATCCACTCACAAGTCAAGCGATCGCCACTCAGGAAATGCAAGTTTCATTAAATATACTTAAAAATGATCAATTAAAGAGTCTTAATCACTATCAACAAACAGGTGTGCAAGCACATCTAGTGATCCCGATTAGCTATCACAAACAACTGTTAGGAGTTTTGTCACTACAGTGGAAACAACCTTGCACTTTGCGAGAAGATGAATTACAGCTAATTAATTTATCAGCACAACTAGTGGCGATCGCTTTAACTAGTAGTTCTTGTCATCAAACTGCTGTATAGTTATTTGTCCTTAGTTCTGTGTTACAAAGTTCTGACCCCCGGCTTGCGGGGGGTCAGACTTGACGCTTTGTCATTTGCCAAGAACAAATGACAAATAATCTTTGACCAATGACCAATAAAATTCAAGCTATTTTTAACCGTATTGCCCCTGTCTATGACCAATTGAACGATTGGTTGAGTCTTGGACAACACCGCATATGGAAAGAAATGACAGTGAAATGGAGTGCAGCCAAACCAGGAGATACTTGCTTGGATTTGTGTTGCGGTAGTGGAGATTTAACCTTACGTTTAGCGCGACGCGTGGGAGTCACAGGACAAGTATATGGAGTAGACTTTTCGCCAAATTTGCTAGAAACTGCAAAAGAACGCTCTCAAAAGCAATATCCCCAGCCTGTCATTACTTGGGTAGAAGCTGATGTGTTAGATTTACCCTTTAACGATGACCAATTTGACGCCGCAACGATGGGTTATGGTTTGAGAAATGTTACGGATATTCCTCGCAGCCTTAAAGAGTTACACCGTGTCTTAAAACCTGGTGCAAAAGCTGCCATCTTAGATTTTCATCGACCAAGCAATTCTCAATTACGCGCCCTTCAGCAGTGGTATTTGGATAATCTTGTGGTGCCAGTAGCAAATCATTTAGGCTTAAAAGAAGAGTACGCTTACATCAGTCCTAGCTTAGATCGCTTTCCCAATGGAAAAGAGCAAGTAGGGATAGCCCGTCAAGTTGGTTTTACATCCGTCACACACTACCCCATTGCGAACGATATGATGGGAGTGCTGGCAGTAACGAAAGCTTGATAGTTATTAGTTATTAGTAATTTATAACTAATAACCAATGACAAATGACCCTATGGGTTCGCTAGTTGCTCATGGGGGAAACCGTGCCACTTGACGCCAGTCCGCTCAAGTCGGAAAGCCCGCCCACGCGGCTGGCTGCTCTACTTGGGGAGACCCCAAGACCGCACTAGCTCACTAATGACAAATGACTAATGGCTGTAGATTGGTCTCATCTTTGGCTGTACATATCTCCTCCAATACTGGGTGCAGTAATTGGCTATTTTACGAATGATATAGCCATCAAAATGTTATTTCGTCCTTACAAAGCAATTTATATCGGAGGACGAAGAATACCTTTTACTCCTGGTTTGATTCCCCGCAATCAGGAACGTTTAGCTCTGAATATTTCTAATACAATCATGGGGTCGCTACTGACACCAGAGGAATTACAAAATCTGGCGCGACGTTTGTTACAAACAGAACGGGTGCAAGCAGCAATTCTTTGGTTATTACAACTAGCGATCGCCCAAGTAAAAACAGATACAAATCAAAAAAGCGCCAGAATTGTAGCAAATATTTTACGAGATTTATTAGGGGAATCATTGCCGCGATTACTCAAGGTTTTGGCGCGGCGTGAGGACTTTTTGGAAGCGCAGATCAATCAAATTTTTGACCAAATATTGCTAGAATTTCAACTAACTGAAGAACAAGCCACACGGCTAGCAGATTGGTTATTACAAGTTGTTTTACCACCGGATGTTCTGCGACAGGCAATAGTTGATTTTTTGACAGATCGTACAATTCAAATTGTTGACGAAAGCTTCCGAGAGAAAACCAGTGGTACATACTGGGTGGTAGCTAATTTATTTGGTTTACGCAATACTCTGACTAGATTGCGGACTTTTTGTTTGGATGAGAAAGAGGTGACAAATGCTCGTTTGCAAGAATTAACACAAGATTTGCAAATGCGCGATCGCTTCAAGAAGTTGCTGCAAAATATCTCATTACAAAACTTACCAATTGGCACAGTCCGACAACTACGAAAGACTACACGCGAAAGTGTTCGCCATTATCTACAAACTAGTGGCAGCGATTTACTCCAAGGATTAACTGACTCTGTTAATTGGGAACATATTGCTGAATTATTACTAAATCGTCTGAGTACTTCACCCGTGATGACAACTTCTTTAGAAGTTGTCAGTCAAGAGTTAGCTTTAATTTTAGAGCGGTATTTGGAGAAAGATTTAGAAGCGATTATGGCACAAGCAATTCCAATTTTGTCGATAGACCAAGTAATCGTTGACAGAGTAAAATCAACCTCACCCGCTGATTTAGAAGCTGCAATTGAGGGAATTGTCAAGAACGAATTGCAAGCGATCGTCACTTTAGGTGGAGTGCTAGGTTTTGTGGTGGGATTATTTCAAACAGCGTTTTTATTGTTGAGTCGTTAGTTGTTGGAGAACAGGCAGAGGCGCAGGGTGTATGGAAAAAATTAAATTAGGTTCTTATCCAAGGTAATAAGCTAAATGTACCTCTCTCATATATGATTAATAAACCTAAACCAATTAATATAAAAGGAACACAAGCTTTACCATAGCGACTTAAAATATAAGCGATCGCAGCTTGACGACTTAATAAATAAGCAACAATACACCAAACTCCTACTAAGAAAAAAAATACACTCAAAATTACTCCTAAACTAACGAAACTATGACCAGCAAATAACGGAATATATATACTGATATTGTCACCACCATTCGCAAAAGTTACTGTGGCAACAGTATATGTTTGAGGATGTAAAACACTCAAAATAAAAGACGATATGGGGTTAGTCGAAGATGACTGACTAAAATCAGTTGTTACTGTCTGAACTTCTGTTGTTTCTTGTTTTTTAAATACTAATTGCTTCAAACCGATCGCTATTGGTAATAATCCCAATAATCCGATAAATTCTCGTCGGATAATTAAACCACCAAAAAATCCTGGTAAACTAGCTATAACAATGGCTGCAAAACCCAAATATTGACCAATAACAATATGTGAAACGCGAAAATTAGCATCTACTTGTGAGAAAAATAGCATCAAAATAATAATGTCATCAACATTGGTAGCTGTAAAAGCAATTAACCCTTCTGTTAAAGCTGTCCATAGTTGCATCATGCTGAATATTCATTAGATACAGTTTACTATCGTAGCAGATTAAACAACTCTATCGTTATACAACTCGAAATTCCAAACAGTTTCACATTGGAAGTTAGACTACTACTAAAACAATACAACTGGGAGGTTAAGAGATATAAAACTATTTAATTCAAGATAAAATATAAAAATCTAATTCCCAATTCCTAAATTCTGTACATTCAGTTACTTTTAAAATATGAATACCTTAGTTACTGCAATTGGTACAGGAATATTTGCGTTTAGCGCCACTAATATAGATGATCTCGTTATTCTATTACTATTGTTTTCTCAAATCAATGCCAATTTCCGACCTCAGCACATCGTTGCTGGACAATATCTTGGTTTCACCGTTTTATTAATCCTCAGTTTACCTGGTTTATTTGGCGGTTTAATATTACCAAAAAATTTGATTGGATTACTCGGTTTAATTCCAATTGCAATAGGTATTAGTAACTTAATAAATCGAGAGGATGATTCACCAGCAGCAGATGTAACATTGACACCAGAATCTGAAGCATTAACTTTTTCTGGCTTTCTTTCTCCTCAAGCTTATAGTGTTGCAGCAATCACCATTGCTAACGGTAGTGATAACATTAGTGTTTATGTGCCATTATTTGCCAGCAGTAATTTAGAAAGTTTTTTAGTAATTATAAGTTTATTTCTCATTCTCTTAGGTATTTGGTGTTATATAACATATAAATTAACTCATCAGCAGGCAGTCGCTGAAGTTTTATCTCGTTATGGTAGTAATATTGTGCCTTTTGTATTGATAGGATTGGGTGCTTTTATTGTCTTAGATAGTGAGGCTTTGAGTTTAATAAAGCTAGTTGCTAGTTGTATTTGTTTGATGGTTTTAACGAAAGGGAACAGCAAAAATTAGACCGCCCACAAGAGGCGATCTTCTCCTATCAAAGACGCTTCGGTACGTAGCGGGGTAAAGCCAGCCCAACCCAGCTTTAAACCTTTACCTTCTTTCATCAAAATCCCTTTTCCCCTAATCCTCACTCTCACAGGTGTAAGTATTTTACATTCAATCTAAAATTCAATCTAAAAAAGCCTATTTTTTCGTTTTAAAATCTTTCTGTGCGTCTCCTCGTCCCCGCGTCCCCGCGTCGATCAAAACGCAAAATATTAAAAACCTACACCTGTCAGTACTCCCCATTGCCTTAAACTTTATTTAACCATTCGCTTTCCTCTGGATCTTTAAACAGTGAGGTGCTGAGATAGCGTTCGCCAAAACTAGGCTGGATCATGACGATTAAGCGGCCTGCGTTTTCTAGTCGCTGCGCTACCTGAATGGCAGCATATAAAGCAGCTCCCGCAGAAATACCTGATAGTAATCCTTCTTCTTTTGCTAAACGGCGACTGTAAGCGATCGCCTGCTCATCTGTTACCGAAATTACCTCATCTACTAGTTCCCCACGGTAAATTGCTGGGATAAATCCCGGGCCAATCCCCTGAATTTTGTGTGGCCCTGGTTTACCACCTGCCAATACTGGACTATTGTTTGGCTCAACCGCGATCGCTTGAAAACTTGGTTTGCGAGCTTTGATAACTTCTGCAACTCCCGTAATCGTCCCACCAGTACCCACTCCTGCCACGAGAATATCCACCTGTCCATCTGTATCAGCCCAGATTTCCTCCGCTGTGGTGCTGGCGTGAACGCTGGGGTTAGCCAGGTTGCGGAACTGTTGCAACATGTAAGCATCCGGCGTTTGCGCGACAATTTGCTCTGCACGTGCGATCGCCCCTCGCATTCCTTCTACTCCCGGTGTTAATTCCAGTTGTGCGCCATAAGCTCTAAGCATCGCTCGTCGTTCTTGGCTCATTGTGTCAGGCATCGTTAGAATTAAATGGTAGCCCTTAGCAGCTGCCACCATTGCCAGAGCAATTCCCGTATTACCAGAGGTCGGCTCTACCAAGATAGTTTTTTGTGGGTGAATCACACCTGCTTTCTCTGCTGTTTCTACCATGCTCACACCAATCCGATCCTTGACAGAAGCAGCTGGATTCATGCTCTCTAGCTTCACAACAATCTGAGCAACTGCTCCTAATGTTTGGGGAATCTTGTTTAATTGAACTAAAGGAGTCCGTCCGACTAACTCTGTGATATCTTTTGCTATCCGCATATGCAAACTAGTTTCTAGCTAAATATAATACATGGGACTCTGCTGTGCGCGAGCCTCTCTTTCCTGGTACAAGTCTTGGAGTGTATAACCCCTTAAAACCTCAACCGCAGCCGTATTGGCTTGCTCCCAGATTTCATAAATCAGACTTTTTTCTAAAGTAGGAGGGTTAGAGTTTCCTTTCTCTTTTCGCTCACCTTCTACCAAAGTGACAATCTCTAGCAAAGTAATCTGCCAAGGTTCACGAGTTAGCAAGAAACCTCCTTTAGAACCGCGTTGACTCTGTACCACACCAGCACGCCGTAGGCTAGTCAAAATTTGCTCCAAATAGCGCTCAGGTATGGGTTGCTTAGTTGTGATCTCACTCATAGTTAGAGGCACTTTTTTTCCGTGGTGACCTGCCAGTTCTAAAAGTGCTAGTAGAGCATATTCGACTTTAGAAGACAGATCTAAAAGAGCGTATTGTTGGCTGTTCAAGTCTGTACTCAATATACTACGGTAAATTGATGGGCTTTTAGCATACCAATATCAAAGTTAATTGTTCTTAAAGTATTGGATGTGATACTATCCCACATACTACCAATAAAACCCTAAAAGTTTATCGATTTACTGTGGATTATCTTACATAATTACCACATATGGCTAATATTGGGGGCTGGGGATTGGGGACTAGGTACTGGGTAAGAATTTCCCAATTCTGTTTGGAAACTGGGTTTAAGCATTTGGGGGTGTGAAGGTGTATGGGAAAACATTATTCCCCAATCCTCAATCCCCAACCCCCAATTCCCTATTCACCATACTTCGACTTCTCCTGTCGGAGAGGCTATACGGTAAGTGCAGCCATGCCCGCAGGGCTTTACGCTCAGTACAAGTTCCCCATTCCCCAACTATGCTACTAACCGATTTGCAAACCATTTACGAACGTGATCCCGCAGCCCGTAACTGGCTGGAAGTCTTGTTCTGTTATCCTGGGCTTCAAGCTTTAGTATTTCATCGAATAGCGCACAGGCTCAATAAAATTAGAATTCCTTTTATACCTCGGTTTATCTCCCAAATTAGTCGGTTTTTAACTGGAATTGAAATCCATCCAGGGGCAATAATTGGCAAGGGAGTATTTATCGACCATGGTATGGGAGTAGTAATTGGTGAGACAGCAATTGTCGGTGATTATGCGTTAATTTATCAAGGTGTTACCCTTGGTGGTACTGGTAAAGAAAGCGGTAAGCGCCATCCAACTTTAGGTACTCACGTAGTTGTAGGAGCAGGTGCGAAAGTATTAGGTAATATTTTGATAGGCGATCGTGTACGTATTGGTGCTGGTTCGGTAGTATTACGTGATGTGCCAAGTAATACTACTGTTGTTGGAATCCCTGGACGTGTGATCCGTCAAAACAACTCCAGTAGTAACATTTTGGATCATGATAAACTCCGAGACGTAGAAGCCGAAGTGATTCGAGCTTTATTTGAACGAGTCAAAGCTTTAGAGAAACAGCTACAGCAATTGGAACCTCAATCATCATTGTCTCCAACCGATGTAGACAACGAACAAACAGACAAAGCTAAAAACAATAATTCTGATTGGATGATTGAAGATTTTCTTGATGGTGCAGGAATTTAGAAACTTCCCAATAAATATCCCATCGCTTTTGAAGCTAAGCAGTAGGAGAGGCGGGGAAGAAATAACAAACCACCCATTCTCAATTACGAATTAGCCCAAGAACCTGATATATATATACTACGGTTAATTGATCGAGGAATTGTATTATATATCATGGTGTCATTATACTCAGCCTTTGCCAATTCACCCAGTCAAAGTGCTAAGCAGCTTTTTGCACGTCGGTCATTTCTGCCAGAGCATCAAGATAGTCTTTGGCAGATTGAAACGGGTTTTGTTCGGTCTTTTACATATTTAGAAGATGGTACAACTGTTGCTTTGGGATTGTGGGGGCCTGGAGACGTAGTTGGTAAAGCATTGTCAAAATCAGAACCATATCAAATGGAATGCTTGACTAAAGTAGAGGCGGCTATCTTACCTATAAAAGAATGGACACTTTTAACAGAAACTCTACTTAACCATATCCAGCAGGCTGAAGAACTGATGATTATTCGTAGCTACAAAAAAGTAGATACTATGCTGATCAAACTATTAGCATGGCTATCCAAAAAATTTGGTTCAGAAGTTGAGAAAGGACGGTTGATAGATATGCGTCTAACTCATGAAGACCTAGCAGAAATCCTCGGTTCAACTCGCGTAACTATCACTCGCGTTCTGGGGCAATTTGAGCAGGAAGGGTTAATCAACCGTCTGTCTTTGCATCGAATCGTGTTGCGAGAAGAAGATATTTGGTACTACGAGATTTGAAAGAGTAGACCTCTTGCAAAAGTCAGTTAAGCAGATTCAGTTTTGAGGAGACGAAGCTCATAGTTATACAAACTAGCTATGAGATTAAATCTCAAAGCAAATCTTTTTCGACGATTACGATAACGGTCAGAAAAAATTTTAAATATTTTCAGTTTTCGATTGATATGCTCACCTATTACCCGAACTTTGGCTAACTCTTGATTACTCTTTTTCTCTTCAGGACTCAGTTCACCGCCTCTAGGTTTCTTTTTTGGTATTCGGCTGTTAGCATGAAGTTTCTGAATTCCTTGATATCCTTTATCACCCAAGCATTCGATATCTTTTCTCAACCGAACTTTACTGTTTTTGAAGATACGAAAATCATGCTCTTTTCCTTTACCATGTGCGGTACAGAGGATTTCTCCAGTAGTTTGGTCTACGACAACTTGAGATTTTAATGTATGTATGAATCTTTTTCCACTGTAGAATTGTTTTTGTTTTTTTTCGGACGTTCTATTGGGCTTTCTGTAACATCTACTACTACTACCTCTATTTGATAATTTGGGTAGGAAAGCTTTTTCTTACCAGGAAGAGAAAATTCTCTTGAACTGATGAGAATATCTTCAATTTTTCTGATCACACGATATGCTGTTGACTCGTTGACTCCCCAAGATTGGCCAATATGAAAATAAGTACGGTACTCTCTCCAATACTCCAATGTCATCAACAATTGGTCTTCCAAACTCAGTTTACCTGGTCGCCCTGGTTTTAGTTTTGTTTTTGAACGCGATCGCACTACCTCCGACATCTGGCTAAAAGTCTCCGGATGCACACCACACAAGCGTTTGAATTCTTCTGGTTTGAGGTTCTTTACCTTTTCGTAGCTCATAGATGTCAAGAAAGCTCTTACCTACTTGTCCCACGCTTATAGGACTTTTGCAAGAGGTCTAGTGATTTCAAAATCCTTAACTAATTACACATAAAAATCATAGCAATAACAAAACCTCCCTTCAGATTTGAATCTGAAGGGAGGTTTTAGGTAAAATATAAACCTGGCATCGAGCGATTGTTGCGTAGGGCAACCCCTAAACTATCGT
>NZ_JCACKM010000027.1:0-57300 GCF_059505385.1 Desmonostoc vinosum | reverse complement strand
GAAATTATTGCTTCTACCCTTCCGACTTCTGCCTTCTGCCTTCTGCCCTCTGCCTTACCCCAACCTAGATCACCAAAAGTTGCCAAGACCCGTATTTAAATGCAATTCCAATGAGCATTTTTTCAGATAAACTACTCAAAGTTTTTTCTAACTGCCCAATCTCTACTGTGGAAGAGTCAATCGCAGTTAGTGCAGTGTTATGAGCTTCTAGCTTAGTGCGTAACTGCTCGATTAGTTGCGTCATATTTTTCAAATTGCAAGCATCTCCCAAATCCAAATTATTATCAATTGCCTTGATACAAGCGGATCTTAATGCAGCTTTTTCTAGGACGCGGGATGTACGCTTTCTGCGAGTCATAGGCTTATCTATTTGTAAGGTTTATATAGCTAATATGCCTCACTGCAAGTAGATTTTGACTCAGGATAATCTACAAATAATTATGTTTTTTATCATCATCGTTATTAGTAAATTCCCGTAAGAGAATTTATCATGCTGACAGACGTTGATGTGCTGTGATAAAAACTATAGCAATCCTATCTGATACCATTTTGAAAAAATAATGCGACAAATAGACCATTGTAGAGACGTGCCATGGCACGTCTCTACAGAGGGATTTGTTGTAATCATTAATTGAATTGGTATGATTTGTGAAAATTCGCGGTGTTTAGATCCCCGACTTCTTTGAGAAGTCGGGGATCTGAGTTTAGGATTGATATAGTAGCGTGTTTATCCTTAACTGAACTGGATTGCGGTATAACTAATTTAACGACAGCTTAAGTGTTCATAACAACTCAAGCTGTGACAACGACAGCCTGAGCCTTTATAACAACAACTTCGGTTGTGACAATGACAACTTTAAATTTTCTTATAGGATTGAAAGCTGTGATAATGATGGCTTCAGTTGTGACAATGACAGCTTTAACTTTTCTTATAGCATTGAAAGCTGTGCTAAAAACAGCTTGAGTACTGATAACGATCGCTTAAATTGTGTTAATAACAGCTTTAACTTTTTTCATCACAAAAGTAGACTTGAGATCAAGCGATCGCTCAACAGTTGTCTTTTGAGAATTGTAGTTAGACCACCATGAACAATAGCCCAAAATGAGGGCACAAAAATCCTCTTTTTTAACCCCTAACCCCTAAAAACTATGATATCTGCTGACGCGACTTCTGAGCTTTTAACAATTTTGCCTTTAGAAAATGGCGACAAGCTCACCCGTCATGAATTTGAACGACGCTACCATGCGATGCCTCATCTGAAAAAAGCAGAATTGATTGAAGGAGTTGTTTACTTGGCATCCCCTGTACGAGCAAAAAAACACGGCAAACCTCATAGTCACATTATGACTTGGTTAGGCACTTACGAAGCCGCTACGCTAGGAGTAGAAACACTGGATAACACAACTGTGCGTCTTGATGCCGATAATGAACCACAACCAGATGCAATACTGAGAATAGAACAAGGTGAACAGTCACGTAAGCTGTTCCATATATAACTTGCATAATTAGGGCGGGCAAGATGCCCACCCCACAAGAGTTTTATTTAATTTGATTATGTAATTTAGATGTTTTTTAGCTTATTAACCAAGATGATTACTTAGAAGGCGCACCAGAATTAATTTTAGAAATAGCCGCTTCCAGCGCTTCCTATGATTTACACGAAAAACTCAAAGTGTATCGTCGTAATCAAGTCCAAGAATATTTAGTTTGGCGAGTTTACGACCATGAATTTGATTGGTTTAGGTTAAATGCTGGAGAATATATTCAACTTGAATCTCACGAAAATGGGATAACATCCTCTCAAGTGTTTCCGGGATTGTGGTTGGATAAAACTGCTCTATTAACTAGAAATTTAGCGCAGGTTTTAGAAGTATTGCAACAGGGTTTAGCAAGTGAAGAACACCAACATTTTGTACAAGCTTTAGCTAAAAATAACTAGCGCAAACGCATGAAACCTCTTTGTAAGATAGTAGCGATCGCTTGACTATTTCACAATCCCATGACTTGGCGATAATGCAGTTCTAACTGCGCCACAGTTTGAGACTTACGTTTTGTTTCCCATTGACTAAGATTAAACAATTCTTGTCGCAATTGATCAACATTAATTGTGATGACTTTACCGTCAGTAATAATTTGCTTGCCATTCACCCAAGCACTATTAACAACATGACTGGGACGCCCCAAAACTAACAAACCAATGGGATCTGTTCGGGGAAGTAATGATAAATTAGTAAGGTCATAAAGCACCAAATCAGCTTTTTTACCAACGGTGAGAGAACCTAGTTCCTCTGCTAAATTTAATCCCTTCACACCGCCTAAAGATGCCATTTCTACTGCTTGCTTGGGCGTAATCCAGTGTTGGTAGTCTAAGTCTGTAACGTTGTGCAAAATAGAACCAATTTTGATGGCTTCTAGCAAATCTTGAGAGTCGTTACTAGAAGCACCATCACAACCAAAGGTAACATTTACCCCTGCTTGGCGATACTTTAAAATTGGGGCAATGCCACTACCCAAGCGTAAATTGCTTAAAGGATTGTGAACAACTGTAGATTGAGTTTCGGCAAGAATATTAATATCAGTATCAGTCAACCAAACGCAATGGGCAAGTGAAGTGCGATCGCCTAAATAACCAATTCTTTTGAGATGTGCAACCGCAGTACAGCCGTATTTTTCTTGAGCGAGTTTTTCCTGTGCTTTGGTTTCAAGTAAGTGAGAGTGACGACAAAGATTGTAGCGATCGCTTAACTCAATACACCCTGCAAATAAGGCATCAGTACACAATTGTATCCCGGTTGGCGCCACTAAAATATTCATCCCCTCATCAGGGCGATGAAACTGTCTCACTGCCTCTTCGATAATTTCCAACGTCGCAGCCGTTGAGCGAAAATAAGGCTCATGAGTTTGTGCTGACTCCCCTGATGGGATGCCTGCTGTAATCGATTCATCTTGAATTAGCGGGGCTACAAAGGCACGAATCCCAACTTCTCGATAAGCACGCACCGCAGTGGCGATGGTTTCTAACTCCTGTCCTGGAATTAACACCAAATGATCTACTACACTCGTGCCACCGGAAAGCAGAGTTTCCACCGCTGTACCCAAGGCGCTGAGGTAAACCTTTTCTACATCGAGGGGTGCAAAGTCATACAGTTCCGCCAGCCATAACTCCAAAGGCAAAACTGACATGATTCCCCGTTGCCACATCTCAGATGAGTGGGTATGAGCGTTGACAAAACCAGGAAGCAACAGCTTATTTCTACCATCTATAGCAGTGCCGATCACATTAAGATGAGGAGCAATCGCCGCAATCTTACCGTCTACAATCTGGACATCAACGAATGCATAAACATGATCAGTGGGAATTAAAACATTCTGGATAGTAAACTTGGCGGGAGTTTGAACCATTGCCGTTTGGGGTGCGTGGGCTGTGAGTATTGTATCGTTATGGTTAGGTGGATTCGAGATTTATTATGGGTATAGGGGTTATGTTTGGGTTCATTTTTAACCTTAATTAAGTGATTGAACGTCTAAAAGAATTTCAAGTTACAAAATAGAAAATAGTGTTGCAATTTATGAATCTGCCTTTTCGGACATTGGGAGTTGTACCAAATGCTTGGTCTGTGAATCATGCGATCGCAGATATCACTCGTCCACAACAAACCCCACAACCCGTTATCTTATCAACAGAAACCAAAACCCTGCGCTTTGATTTAGCAAAAGCAGCTATTCTCGTCATTGATATGCAAAACGACTTCTGTCACCCTGATGGCTGGTTAGCGCATATTGGTGTAGATGTGACGCCCGCGCGTCAACCCATTAATCCTCTAAACGACCTACTTCCCAAACTCCGTGCGGCTGATATTCCCATAATTTGGCTCAATTGGGGAAATCGCCCCGATTTACTGAATATTAGTGCCAACTCACACCACGTCTACAACCCCACAGGGGATGGTATCGGATTGGGCGATCCCTTACCCAACAATGGTGCTAAAGTATTAATGGCTGGTAGTTGGGCAGCAGCCGTAGTAGACGAACTCCAACAGTCACCAGAAGATATTTGTGTGGATAAATATCGCATGAGTGGGTTTTGGGATACCCCTTTAGATAGTATTTTACGAAACTTGGGCAGAACTACACTCTTTTTTGCAGGTGTTAACGCTGACCAATGTGTCATGACTACGCTGTGTGATGCCAATTTTTTGGGATATGACTGCGTGTTAGTTAAAGATTGCACCGCCACCACTTCTCCTGAATATTGTTGGTTAGCAACGTTGTATAACGTCAAACAATGCTTCGGTTTTGTGACTGACTCACAAGCCATTTTAACGGCGTTGCAAGGGAGTGGGGAGTAAGCTGTTGCGCTTTTAATTTGCATGGTTCAAACCGCTAGAAAGACGCAAAGATGTAATTTGAATTTTGTGATTAGTGATTTTGTTGTTTCAACCGACAAATAGTAACTCAAGATAGAGGAGTAGAAATTCAGGGATTTTTATCATAATTGAAAACTTAGGAGGGGATAAAATGTACGCTACTCGTTGTGTAATTCCTATTATTAAGTCTTTGAAAGATTACCAAGTGTTTCGCATCAGTCCCAATGACACCAATCGACTAGCAATTATCTTTGATTCGATTAATGCAAATACTTCTCTGACTTGCTGTATAGAAATTTTTGATGTTGG
This sequence comes from Desmonostoc vinosum, assembly GCF_059505385.1. Lineage (NCBI taxonomy): Bacteria > Bacillati > Cyanobacteriota > Cyanophyceae > Nostocales > Nostocaceae > Desmonostoc > Desmonostoc vinosum. Next base: position 52,623 of record NZ_JCACKM010000027.1, on the reverse strand, counting down.
TGGACAAACACCACCAAATCGGCATCAATGGGCTGTAGAAATGTTTTTTGTCCTCAAAGGAGAAGCGATCGCCATGTGTGACGGCAAGAGTGTACGCATCAAAGCTGGAGATAGTTTGTTAGTACCTCCCACTGGCACGCATTTGATTAGAAATATCGGTTCAACTCGCTTATATACACTGACTGTTATGGTTCCCAACGAGGATTTTTCAGAACTAATTCGTAGTGGAACCCCAGTTGAATTAGATGACGAAGATATGGCTGTGCTGGGGAGATTAGACGCACTGTTGCCTTGTTAGCAGGGGGATGAGGGGATGAGGGAGAAATTTTCTTTGCGTCCCCGCGTCCAATTCCCTAATCCCTTTGATATAAAATTAGGCGATTGCCATCAGGATCATAAGTGTAAATTTCTTTGCCGTGAGAAGCGATAGAAATATCTCCTGGTGGTGGATAACCTAAGCTAGTAAGATGAGCGATCGCATCTTCTAGATTATTCACTTTAAAACACAAACTTAACTTGCTTTTTGTACTAGTTTCAAACTCTGATTCATCTGTTTGTTTAGGTTTAAAAATACTTAATTGCAAACCAGAAAATAAAAACTCAGCATAGATATCTGGGATTAAATTGATAGGTTTTTGTCCTAGCAGCTCAACATAAAAACCTACTAGTTTATCAAGATTGACTGTTGCTATAGTGACAAATGCATTCGTGTACGAAAAAGCCATATTTACTATTAAAGTAAATCTTAACAAGTTCCGTGGGTTTAAGTCCCCGGTTCTATAATCGGCAAGTTTTGTGTTGGGGTCTGTCTTATACCAATTCTTCAGAGGGAGTGGCGATGTGGGAGTAGGGAGTAGGGAACCCACGCCTTAAGGCGTGGGATTGAAGTCAGGACGCATTGTGCCTCGTTGCAAGCAATCTCGGCACAAATCTTTTCCTAACAGTAGGCAATGAACCACAAAAGACAGTTTTTAATGTTTTTGTATCCCTACTCCCCACCCCCTACTCCCTACTCCCTGTTTTTGTAATACTTCGACTTAGCTTAGTACAAGTTCGTAATGACGCGACGCTCCTGTGTTGCGTCATTACGAATTACGAATTATTTAAGCGTTCCCTATTCCCTTTTTATGCAGGGTTAAATTGGGATCTTCTCTGAAGTAACTGAAGAATCGCAGCTTTTTCTAATATGCCAACTAACACGCCGTTGTCACGAATTACAGGAAGTGCAGATAGTTTTTGTTGTTCGAGTAACTGCACAACTTCTAACAAAGGTTGGTCGGCTTGAATTGTGGTAGATTCTGCTATGGGTTGCATTACGTCTTTAATTTGAGTTTCTGACCATAGCGTTGTCGGTATGGTTCTTAAGCTAGCAGTAGCGCACGCACCTACCAATTGTCTGTGATGATCAACCACCAGGAATCTATGCCAGTTTTGATTATTCACAATTTGCTGATCGGCAAACTCTCTCAGGGTAAGATCAGCATCTACAATTGGGCTATTGGCTGTTACAACATCTGCGGCTGTCAAACCTGTTAGCTGTTCCTGCACTCTGGCAAATTGAGCCGCATTTCCAGCATTTTGTAACAAGAAGAAACCGATTAACAAGTTCCAGAAGTTATTAAAACTACCAAACAATAGTAAGGGAAGTACACCAGAAAGAACCGCTACCCAACCAAAAATTTGTCCAACTCGACTGGCGAAAACTACACCTTTATAAGGATTACCTGTCACTTTCCAAACAATTGCTTTCAGTATATTTCCTCCATCCAAAGGCAAGCCAGGAATGAGGTTAAACAATGCTAGCGCTAGGTTAACCGCAGCTAAAACTCCAAGGATTGCAGCCAATGCACCATTAGCAGCAGTCGCAAAACCAATTATACTAAAGCTACCAAATAGCAGTAAGCTAACTAAAGGCCCAGCGATCGCCACCCAGAAAGCCTCTGCCGGAGTGTTCGATTCTTTTTCTAAGCTTGCTAAACCACCAAATATAAACAATGTAATTGATTTAACATCAATTCCCTGGCGAATAGCAACGAAACTATGTCCTAACTCATGGGCGACGACAGAGGCAAATAACAACAGCGCTGTCATCAATCCTAGTAGCAAAGCTAATCCCACTGATAATTGCGGAAATTGTGCAGCTAAGCCACTGCTATAGCTCCAAGTTACTAAACCTAGAACCAAAAACCACGATGGGTGGATGTAAAAAGGTATTCCGAAGAGATTGCCAACGCGAATTGTGCCATTCATGTCGTTCACCTTTGATTTTATCTCCAAGAGGTTGACTGTATTCCTCCTGATGTCTTTAGTGTAACGAAATGTTAAATAAATTTAATCTTGATCAGAGTCGTGGTGTCCGTCTGTGAAGGTGTGGTTATCAAGAAAAAGGGCATGAATCAATTCAAAATTCAAAACAGCCACCCACGAGGAGCGAGGTTTTTAACCTAACTTTTTTCATAAAAATAGATTTTAATGATACTGATTTGATGAACTTTTAGATTAAAAAGTTCATAACTTGCAATTCTTGCATTATCTGCTTTTCAAAAATGCTCTCTATAAGCTAGTATAAACACTGAGAATTTAGGAATTACAACCTTGATACAATGTGACTGGGCTTAGGAAGTTGTAGCGTAGTCAGTTGATAACATATTTTAAGCGGCTGTCGTACATATTACCTCCTATTCCTGATGAATTTCTTAATGAGGTATTCTCGATGAGTCAGATGAGTAGAGACGATGTGCGCGAACGCCTTGGTAATATTGATCAAATCCGCGATATTATTTTTGGGGCACAGCTAAGAGAGTACGATAATCGGTTCAATAAACTAGAGACAGATATTGCACGAACTCAGCAAGAGATGCGATCGCACGTCGAACAACTCAAAGCTAGTTTTAGCAGCGAGTTAAAAGCGGCGGTAGAATCAATAGAGAAAAAGTTAAAATTACTCAGTCTTAGTACCCAAGAAGAAACTGCTGATTTGTCTCAACAAATAGATCGGGTCAATCGAAAATTTTCTAGTACAGTGCAATCATTGGATGAAGAATTAGATAAACAAACTAGCTCAATTAGAGATGAAATATCTCAAAATAAAAATCAAACTCAAGAAGATATTACAGCATTGCGGGATTTAATCTTAGAAGAATTAGATCGCCGTTTTTCGGAATTGACAGAAGCAAAGGTTTCTAAAAATGATATTGCTGAAACTTTATTTGCTTTGGGGATGCGGTTGAAGGGGACTGAACTTATTCCCAAGTTACGAGAGGCGGCTGATGAAAGTGATAATTACAACGCTATTCCTTTGCTAGAGACAACAAGGTTATCAAAAATTTTGACGCACTCTAACGAAACTGCGGAAGTACATTCGTAAGTTGTTGGTTGTGACTAGTGAGCAATAATATTTGATTGTCTAAATCTCCAGATTTATCTGTGGTGTCAATCCAAAATTTAAAATAGGATGGCTCAGGTGGAAGATTCAAACTCTCAATTTGTGGAATTAAATCAAAAAGATGTTTTACAGATTGATAATTTTCTAGATTTGTTGCTAGAACTAAAAATTATTGAACCATCTGAGCCATTTTTTTTATCATCACCTGTTGAAAATATTCAAATAGAAGATTCTTTCATAGAAGAAGTAGAAGCACCTGTTGAGCCAATTTCATTACAAGTATGTGAAATAGGTTTAGAAAGTTCATTTGCAGAGAATGAAGCAGGTAAAATACAAGAAATAGAAGACAATATTTCTTCTACTTTTCTTGAGCAATCACATCCAGATAATTTAGAGGATACTGTCGCAGCTTTCCAAAAATTGCAGGAGTTATTAATAGGGCCAGAGTTAACAGAATTAGAAAATCTAACAACCAATATTAATAAAAATTTAACTCAACTGGAACATCAAATTAATGAGCCAGAAGCTTTAATTAATCTACTTCTACCCCTGATTGCAGAAATTTTAAGGCTGAAAGTTGTTGAATCTCAAGAAGAAATTGTTCAAGCGATCGCACCAATTATTGATAGTGCTATCCAAAGTCGAATTGAACAAGATAAAGCCAGTATGAGCATAGCATTAGCTCCTGCTGTTCCTCAAGCAATTTATCGGCAAATTCATGTTGCGCCAGAGGAAGTTTCAGAAGCGATCGCTCCGACAATGGGACGAGCCATCAAAAAACAAATTGAAATTGAACAAGATGCAATTGTAGATGCACTCTATCCCATCATCGGTAGTACTATCGGCAAATATATGACAGAAACAATCCGCGCCATTAATCAGCAAGTTGAAGATACTCTCAGTGTGGCAGGGATAAAACGCAAAATCCGCGCTAAATTGCAAGGAGTTTCCGAAGCAGAATTAATTCTCAAAGAAGCTTTACCATTTACAATTCAAGCAATTTTTTTGATTCACAAAGTATCCGGTTTAATCATTGCAGATGTTCAGCGATCGGATGCACAAAAATTAGAGTCGGATATGATAGCAGGAATGCTAACAGCAATTCGCAGCTTTGCTAATGATTGTATCAATCAATCTGGTACTGTTTCTGAGTTAGACGCAATTGATTATGGAACATCTAAAATTATTTTAGAAGTCGCAGGTTACTGTTATCTGGCAATAGTTGTACAGGGGGAAGCCAGTAAAGATTTTATTCCAAAAATACGGCAAACTCTTATTCAAATTGTCAAAATTTATGGTGAATCAATCGAAAAGTTTGATGGTGATTCGTCAACAATTTCCAGTCAAATATATACATTTCTCCAAGAACTGCAAGATGATAATTTACCAAAAGAAAAGCAACAAAATAAACCTTCGCCTCTTGTAATATTTGGCTTAACATTACTTAGTATCACTTTAATTCCTTGGGGTATCTGGCAGTATCGTAGTGGAATTATTCACGATGTAGAAAATAAAACTGCATTGGCTTTAGCTTCTACACCAGAATTAGCTGTCTATCGCCTGACGGTAGAAGAATCTCAGGGTAAACTCAAGCTAACAGGACGAGTACCTAATCAATTTCTGCGTGGGAAAGCTGAACAAATTGCTCAAGCAACTACTCCAAAGTGGTTGATTGATAATCAAATTTTAGCAGTGGAAGTACCAGCAGACCCTGTATTAGCTGCGGCTGAAGTCAAACGAGTAGGCGCAGTTTTAAATCAAATGGATGGTGTTGCAATTTCAACTCAATATATGAGTGGTAGAGTCTCTGTTGAAGGTACTGTTAATAGAAATATAGACGTTATCAAAATTAGCCGTGCATTTGAGCAAATTCCTGGTGTTAAATCAGTATCTAGTGCAGTGCTAGTAAAACCTCTGCAAATTAAAATTAGATTTTATTTTAAAGGAAATTCAGCAAATTTGATACCAGGTGATTTAAGTTCCAAGCTTCAACGAGTTAAGTTATTTCTGAATCAACACCCAATGAAACAGTTAAATATCATTGGTTACAGTTATTCCAGTACTAGTGCAATTGAAGTTCAACAATTAGCATTGAAACGAGCAAAAGCTGTAAAACAAGCACTGATTAATCAAGGTGTTGAGCCATCGCGTTTACAGGTAAGTAGTAAAACAACATTACCACCAGGAATTGATCCAACTCAACCTGTGTGGTTAAGACGCTGTGTGATTGTAGAACCAATCTAAGCAGTTCACTACGAATAGGGAGACGCGATGAATCGCGTCTTTACCGGATGTATTGATTTTTTCCAACAATCAAATTAAATAGGATGCTGATATCTAAAGAAAAACTCAAATGTCAACCGAAATATTATACTATCGACTTTGTGAGGCTTTAGATTAGCTCACCGTAGTTCTAAATACAGTACCCAAATAATGACAGCAACATCCACAATCTCTAAAAAAATCTGCCTAGTCGGTGATTTTGGTGTAGGTAAAACTAGTTTAATTCGCCGATTTTTAGATAGACAGTTTAGTGATGAATATCTTTCAACTGTAGGTGTGAAAATCTCACGTAAATTAGTTGAATTGTCATTTTCAAATCAGCAGCAAGCACAAGAAGTACAGTTAATAATTTGGGATATAGAAGGTAGTCATAAATTTAAGACAGTCGCTCCCAGCTATTTGCAAGGAGCTAAAGGAGCGGTTATAGTTGGTGATGTAACTCGAAAAGAAACGCTTGACCATCTTGCAGAGCATATCCAAAACTTTTTAGCCATTAATCCTCAGAGTTATATTATTATCGCTTTGAACAAATCAGATTTAATTGAGGCAGAATATTTAGATAAATTTCGACAATCATATTTCTCTAATGAGAAAAATTCCGTATTAGCTACCTATTTAACTTCAGCAAAAACTGGTAATAATGTTGATGAAATATTTCAAATTTTAGCTCAATCTCTAATTGAATAGTATGAATTCACTGTTGACAAACTTATTATCTCTAAACTGTATTGAAAATTTAATTATCAATCAAGACTTTCAGATTCTAGAAATGTCTTCAGGAATAAATGTTTTTGCTGATATTCCTGATGAAATTAAGCAAGGTGATGATATTCGGATTGGTTTTCCAGAAATGATTGGCATGGAGGATATTTTAGAGGAAATTTTACGGGGAGAGCAAAAAATTTATCAACTGCAAGGAATAAATCGTTTTAAAGATACTTCATCTACTTTATATTTTGATATTTATATAATTAAAAGTACAAAAAATAATTATGATGATAATGAATTAATGGTTATTGTGGTAGATACCACAGAACGTATAGTTCTAGAAAAATCTTTGCTACAAAATGCAAATGAATCCAATCTTTTAATACGTACTCTTGCTGCTTCTCAGCAATATATTGAACAAATATTGATATCAATGGCAGATGCTTTGTTAGTAACAACACTGTCAGGAAAAATCAAAAAAGTTAACTTAGCTGCACAAAATCTGTTGGAATATGATGAAGTAGAACTCCAAGGAAAAGCCATATCTACAGTAATTAAAGATATTGATAACTTGCAGTTAGAAAGTAATAAGTTAGAAGAGAAAGAAACTGTTTGTCAGACTAAAAATGGTAAAACGATTCCTATTGCTTTTTCTTATGCAATGGTGCAAACAGAAGTTGAACATTTTCAGGGTTATATTTATATTCTTAGAGATATGACTGTTCGCAAGCAAGCAGAACTTGCTAAACAGGAATTCATAGCGATGATTAGCCATGAAATTCGGACTCCGATTACATCGGTGACTGGTATGGCTAGTTTACTATTAAATACTAATTTAACTGTTGAGCAGCAAGATTTTGCAGAAACAATTTATCACAGTGGAGAAGCTTTACTCCGAATTGTCAATGATATTCTTGATTTCTCTAAAATAGAGTCAGGCAAATTAGAATTAGAATTACAACCTTTTGAATTGCGGCGTTGCATTCATGAAGCTATCAATTTAGTTTCATCCTTAGCTAGAGAAAAGAGATTAAAACTAACATTTATTGATACTCCTGAGCTTCCTAATGTAATTGTAGGGGATATCACCCGACTGCGCCAAATTATCCTCAATTTACTGAGTAATGCGATTAAATTTACCGAAATTGGGAGAGTTGAAATTTCAGCGATCGCTCGCCAACATGAAGATCATAAACATACTTACGAAATTCAGTTTACTGTTAAAGATACAGGTGTCGGCATACCACGCGATCGCTTGGAATATCTATTTAAAGCCTTTAGTCAAGTCAACGCTTCTATCACCCGTCAGTATGGCGGTACAGGTTTAGGACTTGCCATTTGTAAGCAACTATGTGAGTTGATGGGAGGTAGAATTTGGGTTGAAAGCCAACCAGGTATAGGTAGTACATTTTTCTTCACAATTACCGCTAAGGTTGTCCAAGAAGCAGTAGTCAACGTCACCGATAATACTAAAATTGATACCCAAATGGCTGAACAACATCCTTTGACAATCTTGTTAGTTGAGGACAACATGATTAATCAAAGGATGATACGACTGATGTTGCAGCGAATGGGTTACCAGCCAGACGTAGCTAACAATGGTTTAGAGGCACTTTTAGCGCTACGCCGTCAACTCTATAACGTGGTGTTAATGGATGTGCAAATGCCAGAAATGGATGGTATAACAGCGACTGAGCATATCAAGCAAGAGTGGTCATCAGATAGTTGTCCTCGAATTGTTGCATTAACAGCAAGCGCAATGTGGACAGAACGCGATCGCGCTTTAGCATCTGGGATGGATGACTATCTTGTTAAACCAATTCGCATTGCAGAACTGATGCAATTACTTAAAAGGTGTCATGAGGAGATAAATAATTAGGAAATGAAAGAAATAGAAAATCAAGAAAAAATACAAAATTCAATTCATATTCATACTTTGCACGAAATTTTACGCATAGCTGACTTTAATACACCTGTTGACGCACTGCAATTTCTATTTGAAACGATTGATTGCTATCTTGAAGAAGCTCCTAAACTTTTGCAAGATGTTCATACTTACTATAACCAAGCTAATTACAAAGCTCTACGACGCGCAACTCATACACTTTCTTCTACCAGTGCTACATTAGGCGCTGTTAATTTAGCAACACTATGCACAGAATTAGAAATCATGATAGTCAATGAAACATTGACAGATGTAACAGAGCAAATTTATAAGATGGAAACTGAGTATCAACAAGTTGAAATTGCTTTAGAGTATGAGCGAAAAAAGTATCAAAATTAATTTTTTCTGAACAATAAATCAGATACTTGATTTAGGACTGCTACACTGTTACGCATTTAACTTGAATATTTACGTGTAGACTGATGACTGATACTTCGACTTACCTCGACTCCTTTCGACTCCGCTCAAGGCAAGTCGCTCGGTACAAGTCGCTTAGTACAAGTGACTGATGACTGATGACTGATAACCGTCAACAGTTAACAGTTAACGGCCATAAAGAGTGTTTATACAATTTAGGCGCGCATCAGCTTATATCTTGCTTGTTGCGTTTTTTATGATTTTAAATACGTATAAATACGTACAAATAGGTGTCATTTTCATAATTAATTAACATTAGATTAAAATATTTTACTGAACCACTTTAAATAAAGATTTGGTAAAGTATACGCATGATTTTTAATAATTACGTACAAAACCATTTAAAATCTTAGCCTGCAAAGATTGGTTAAGAAATAGCTAGTTTTTTAGGTTAGTCAAGAGCCAACCTAATTTATATTTGCTGTTTAAAATATAACTGTTTTTTATCAATCCTATTGTCACTAAACGATTTAAAGTGACTAACAGCTAAGATTTATCTAGCTTGAATTTGCATGAATACAATTACAGAAAAACTATTAGTTCCAGATGACACTGAATATTTAGCAGTTACTTGTGACTTGCTAATTACAGAAATATCTTCAAATGTCCAACGCTTTGCTGATTATCCCAACGAAGTAATTCTAGGAAAAGATATCCGACTCGGTTTTCCTGAATTAGTTGGTATAGAGTATTATCTATTAGATATCCTAGAAGGACGGCAAAAAAAATTTAAATTAAAAGGTATTGCCCGTTTTAACGAGCCTCATTCTCCATTTTATCTTGATTTGTATATTACAAGTTTTGATGGGTTGCTAATTTTATTATTACAAGATGCTACAGAAAGGATGATTTTGGCGCAACACTTAGTCCATAAACATAATGAAGCGAATCTACTGTTAAATGCGTTATCTATTTCTAACAACTATCTAGATAAAATTTTGAAATCTCTTAAAGATGTATTATTAATAACAAACCTATCAGGATATATAATCAAAGCGAATCCAGCCGCAAATATTTTGTTTGAATATGATTTAGAAGAATTAATTAATCAGCCAATTTCAATGATTATTCATGACAAAAATATACTGCTAGAAATATATCAGCATAATCCCTCATCTCAAACTGATTTTTTGAATAACTGTTCAGTTATTTGTCAAACCAAAACAGGAAAAAATCTTACTGTTGCTTTTTGTATATCTGTAATTGAAACTGAAATAGAAGGTTTACAACATTTTGTTTATATTGGTCGAGATATCACCGAACGCAAGCAGGCGGAAAACGCGCTTAAAGAGAGCGAGGAACGGTTTCGCTCGATGGCTAACTGCGCTCCTGTGCTTTTGTGGATGACTGATACTGAAGGTTTGTGTACTTATGTAAACCAGCCGTGGCTTCGCTTCACAGGTCGAACACTAGAACAAGAGTTAGGTTCTGGGTGGATGGAGAGTATCCCTACTGATGATTTCCAGCGCTGTCAAGCCTTATTTCAGCGAGCTTTGACAGCGCGTGAGTCGATTTTGATGGAACATCGACTGCGACACCACACAGGGGAATATCGGTGGATTTTGGTATCGGGGACACCGCGCTTTGTTGGAGAGGAGTTTGTTGGGTGTATAGGTTCTTGTGTAGATATTACCGAGCGCAAACTGACTGAGGCAGCACTGCTAGAGAGTGAAGAACGCTTCCAAGCTTTTATGAATAATAGTCCAGCTGTGGCTTTTATGAAAGACTCTTGGGGGCACTACGTTTATATTAACAATACATTTGAGGGTAACTTTAATGTTCAACTTGCAGATTTGCAAGGAAAGACGGATTTTGATTGGTTACCAGAAGAGACAGCTAAACAGGTGTCTGAAAATGACTTTCATGTTATTTCTACAGGCGAGACTGTGCAGGTAATTGAAACTGTTCCTACATTAGATGGATGTTTGCATCACTGGTTAGTTTTCAAATTTCCCTTTCGAGATGGTCAACAAAGACATTTAGTTGGAGGTGTAGCATTTGACATTAGCGATCGCTTATTGTTAGAACAACAGTTATTTGAAGAAAAAGAACTCGCTCAGGTGACTCTGCAATCTATCGGAGATGCTGTAATTACCACCAATGCATCAGGACAGATAAAATATCTTAATCCAGTAGCAGAAAAACTGACTGGTTGGAAACTTAGGGATGCACAAGGTAACTCAATCACTCGAGTATTTAAAGTTGTTAATGAAATTACTCACGAACCCGTAGAAAATCCTGTAGAATCAGTTCTACGTTCTGGTTGTACTGTCAGCCTTGCTAAGGATAGTATTTTGATTACCCGTGATGGTGCAGAACTGGCGGTTGAAGATTCCGCAGCACCTATCTGCGATAAAAACGGTCAAATTATTGGTGCAGTCATGGTATTTCAAGATGTTAGCCTCAAACGCAACATGGCACGACAATTATCTTGGCAAGCAACCCACGATGCTTTAACCGGACTATTTAATAGAAGAGAATTTGAGCGACGCTTAGAAGAAAAATTAAACGATGCAAAGATCAACAATCAACAACATGCGTTGTGTTATTTGGATTTAGATAGATTTAAAATTATCAACGATACTTGCGGACATCTCGTCGGCGATCAATTATTACGCCAGGTGACTATATTATTTCAAAATACAGTTCGTTCTGCCGATACTGTAGCGCGTTTGGGTGGAGATGAATTTGGTATACTGCTTTGTGGTTGTCTTTTAGAATCAGCATTAATCATTGCTAATACAATTGTGCAGCGCATCCGGGAGTTTCGTTTTGTGTGGCAAGACAAAACATTTAAGATTGGTGTCAGCATTGGGGTGGTGACAATTGATGCAAATAATCATAGTATAAATAGCATCTTGAGTGCTGCTGATGCGGCTTGTTATGCAGCCAAAAACAAAGGACGCGATCGCGTTGATGTTGATCTTGGGTGATTCTTACACTAAATATCTTAGGATTCGTGTAAAAATAAGTTGAACAATTTAATATTTGTAGTGCGGGCATCTTGCCCGCGCGAGCAAGATGCTCGCACTACTTATTTTTACTTGATGCCTTATGCGTGTAGGAGTATGAGCGATCGCATTTGCATTGGCTAAGTTTATTTTTCTATTCACCATCAAATAGATATTGGATATTTTGAGACACATCTTCTGTTTAAAAGAATCTTACCTCAAAACATCCAAAATCCACAGCCTAACTTGCTTTCCCTTTGGGGTACGCTCAGCACAAGTTCCCAATTCTCCAACTCTATTCTGCAACTGTAGAACTTAGGCTCATTGTCTCCCACAATACTACAGAGGGTGGGGTTAATACTGGTTGGTGTAGGGCGATGAGTTGGGCTAAGGTGTTCTTTAGCTGGGTGCGCGGTATAATATCATCGACAAAACCGTGCTTGAGTAAGTCTTCGGCTGTTTGAAAATCTTCGGGTAGTTTTTCTCGTAGGGTTTGCTCAATCACTCGCCGACCAGCAAAACCAATAGTTGCTTTTGGTTCAGCTATGATGATGTCACCTAACATAGCGAAACTAGCGGTAACGCCGCCTGTGGTAGGATTTGTCAAAACGGGAACATATAATAGTCGGGCGTCACGATGACGTTGCAGAGCTGCGGAGATTTTCGCCATTTGCATGAGGGAGAGCATACCTTCTTGCATTCTTGCTCCACCAGATGTACAGACGATAATTACAGGATACCGCCGTTGAGTTGCTTGCTCAATCAAGCGGGTGAGTTTTTCGCCCACTACCGAACCCATACTCGCACCAATAAACCGGAAATCCATGACTCCCAAAGCCACTGGTAAGCCATTGATTTGCCCTAAACCAGTTTTGACTGCATCGCTTAAACCAGTTTTTTGCTGCATCTCCTGTAAACGATCGCTGTAAGGTTTGCGATCGCGAAATTGCAGCGGATCTACTGGACGCAAATGCTCATCTAATGGTTTCCAGGTATTGTTGTCTATCAATTGACGGATACGTTCATCGCTATCTACTCGGTTATGATGACCGCATTCTACGCAAACCATTTGATTTGCTCTTAAATCTTTTGTATATGTTAATACACCACATTCAGAACATTTATGCCATAATCCATCAGCAATTTCACGTTCTTGGCGTTCGAGACTGGTAGAGCCTGACTTCCGTCGATTTGCAAACCAATCAAACAGAGACTTTAAACCGCGTGATTCTTCGTTATTAGCCATTTTTATCTTATGCGAGTGGATATGAAGTTAAAAACAGGTCAAATCTGATTAATTTTTCGTTATTTGTTCAGAAGTCGGGGATCTGACCACCCTTACCCCGCAAAATTAATGGGACAGACTACTAAATTATGAACAATCAACGCCTGTTGCATTAGTTGCGCTGACGAGCGGGTAATTTTTGTAAAGGAATTGATATAAATTCAATTTTAATACTATCAAACTGTGAAGTGCAGATGAGGTAATGCCAGATACAGTCAAGAGGTATAAGAAAAACTGAGGGTATGGGGAAAAGGAATTAGTTTGATTTAACTGTACAGAAACTCTCCAAAAACTGATAGCGTCAAACAAAGGAAGATATCGTTGTGGACGTTACAGCTTGAAAACGCGTTCTAATTACTGGCAACTGCTGCCTTATATTCGACCCCAGTGGCAAACTATCACTAAGGGATTTATCGGCATTTTGGGATATGTGCTGGCGACTTTAACGCTGATTAATCTCGCTGGTAAATTGGCGACTCCTTTTGGAGAAGGTAATGTGATAGCGATCGCCCAAGTAGCTGGGGTTTGTGCTTTAGTATTTCTTGTCAGAGGTTTTTTTCAGTCTGTGCAAGATATATACATGGCAAAAGCTGCTTTAAGGGTAGCGTTTCACATTCGCCAAGCAGCTTATACCCATCTGCAAAAGCTCAATCTCAGCTATTTTGAAAAAGCCAAGGCAGGTGATTTATCTTACCGCTTAACAGAAGATGTTGACCGCATTGGTGAAGTAGTAAATAAAGTATTTCACGACTTTGTTCCCTGTGTTTTACAGTTGCTGGCAATTCCCATCTACATGATTTGTTTGAACTGGCAACTGACACTAGCAACGGTGATTGTCGCGCCGTTAATGGGGATTTTAATTGGTTGGTTTGGCGAACGCTTACGTAAATACTCGTTAAAAAGTCAAAATCGAGTATCAAATTTGTCTGCAATTCTCACGGAAGTTTTTAACGGGATTCGTCTGGTACAAGCCTTTGCCGCTGAAAGCTACGAAATTACCCGGTTTAGTCATGAAGCAGAACGCAGTCTGAAAGCAAAATACTCAGCAGAACGACTCAAAGCCATCCAAATTCCGATAGTGGGATTTTTAGAAGCTTTAAGTGGATTATCGTTACTGTTGGTGGGAGGCTGGCAAATTTCCCAAAATAATTTAACGGTGGCAGAATTTTTCAGCTACCTAGCCGCAGCAGTATTGTTAATTGATCCTATCGGTCACACTACAAACAACTACAACGAATTTAAGCAAGGTGAAGCTTCTGTTGATCGGGTTTTTGAGTTGATGGCAATTCAACCGACGGTAATAGAAAAGCCAATTGCGATCGCTCTGCCCAAAATCAGCGGTAAAGTAGAATACCGCCATATCAGCTTTGCCTATCAACCTGGTGAGCCTGTATTAAAAGATATCAGCTTATTGGTATTACCAGGAGAAGCGATCGCGCTTGTTGGTGCTTCGGGTGCTGGTAAAACCACGTTTGTCAATCTTTTACCACGTTTTTATGACCCGGAAGTTGGTGAAATCTTAGTTGATGGGATCAACATTCAAGATGTCAAATTACATAGCTTGCGGCGACAAATTGGCATAGTTCCTCAAGAAACTGTGATGTTTTCAGGCACAATTGCTCAAAATATCGCTTTTGGTCAAGACTCTTTTGAGATGCAAGCAGTTGAAGAGGCAGCAAAAATAGCTAATGCCCATCAGTTTATCACCCAACTACCAGAAGGTTATCAAACTTGGGTGGGTGAGCGTGGGGTAAACTTATCAGGTGGACAAAGACAAAGAATTGCGATCGCTCGTGCTGTTCTGCTCAATCCACAAATTTTGATTTTAGATGAGGCAACATCAGCATTAGATTCTGAATCAGAAGCCCTCGTACAGGAAGCACTAGAAAGACTAATGCAAAACCGCACAGTATTTATTATTGCTCACCGCTTATCAACAGTGCGGCGATGCGATCGGATTTTGGTTCTCGAACAGGGGCAAATCGTAGAATCAGGAACCCATGAAGAATTATTAGCACTTGAGCATCGCTATGCTAGATTCTACGCTCAGCAATTCAGCTAATTTTGAACTACCTACACACAAGATTGCCTCATCTTGGATTTACGTCCTCTCTAAGCTAATAATCATCCAAATTGCATCCCCGCGTCCTCCGAAGTTTGCTCAACGGGGGGAACCCCCGCACGCAACTTCTCTCCGCGTCTTTCTGAGGCAAAGGATTATGCAAGTTAAAGGCAGATTAGCTTATTGGTGGCTTCTTCCTCCCCGTCCCAAAGTGTTCCTAGTGGGAGCAACACGGTTATGAGATAATACTCTTTTGCACAAAAATTATGACTGCCGATTATATTCAAGACGAAACCGAGTTAAATACGCTACTTGAAACCGAACCTTTGTTTGTAGTAGATTGCACGGCTGCTTGGTGCGGGCCGTGCAAACTCATTGCCCCGTTGATAGATAAACTTGCAGCAGAGTATGACACTCGCGCCAAGGTCTTTAAGTTAGACCTCGACGCCAACCAGCCTGTTGCTAAACGATTTGGCATTCGTAGTATTCCCGCCGTCATGTTTTTTAAGCAAGGCGAGTTGGTACAAACAATGATCGGTGTTAAACCTTACGAAGAATTTAGCAGTACCCTCGATAAATATTTGGCTTGATTATATTAGCTCTATTGTATTTATTATGCTAAATAAACACTCTGTTAAATAATTCACGTCTGATGTGAATTAGGAATACCGTTGATGAATGCAACAATAGCCCTCATCTCCCAAATTGGGAGAGGGATTTAGGGTGAGGGCAAAGATTTATGACATCAGCAAGACCAATTTTTCCTAACTTAATTCATATTAAACGTAATTCGTAATGACGCGACGCTCCTGTGTCGCTACCGCTGACGCTCGTACCTCGCTACCGCTTCGCTAACGCTAACGCTATCGATGACTTGCTCTAAGAGGTTGTTTGAAAAGTCTAAATTAATACTAACCCCGGCGATTAGAAATCGCGACTATACAGACAAAACCCACCTCCGTGGGTTTCAAGAACTCGATTTTCCGTGTTTTCCAAAGGAGGTGGACTTCGCTTGTGTAATAGCGAATTATATTCGCACAAAACTTTTCAAACATCCTCTAAGCGAAGCTATGCCGCAGGCTTGACGCTACGAATTACGAATTACGTTAGCGCAGCGGTAGCGAGTCCTCGAGCGTCATTACGAATTACGAATTATTTAACTATCTCCTACTTTCATTGCTGCTAAAATGGCTTTTTGACTAACATCTTTGTAAACTTTATCTAAATAGTTTCTGACTACATCACCAGAAGTTAAGTTGATTGTATTTTCTTCTTCCTTGGCTAGGGGAATTGCCCCTAAAAAATCTAATATAGTTTCGCTATTTGATGGCGCAATCACTACTAAAGATGACTCCAATGGCTCATTATATTGCCAAAAAGAGTCTATTTTTATAGAGTCTTGGCTAGCATTTGACTGCTGAATATCAGATGTTTCGTTTTGTAACGTGGATGTTGCATCTGATGTCTCTACAACTCTAGCACTGCGTAAAGTTCGTAAATCGCTAATAATTTGCTCTTTCGTACTTCCACGCAATTGAAATAATACAAACGGATCTTCGCTGAAGCGATCGCCTAATTGATAGTAAACTGCACCTATATGTTTACAAGGATTAGCTTTATCGGGACAAGAGCATTTACTGTGGACATCGGATAAAGTAAAAGGAAATAATGAAAGACCGTTTGCTGTGAATACTTCTTCGATATTTTGTGGCATTTCTCCCGCCAACAATTTAGCAGCAAAAATCGCTCTTTGGGACATCGTTTCAATTATGTAAGTCCATTGTTCTTGGCTAAAAGGATCAAGAGATAAGGAAACTTTATAAGGTTCTGCTTCACTACCTTGTACCCTAGCTAATACTTTTGCACCTTTAAACTCAATACTTAAAACATTGCCTTGACGAGCATAATTTCTCGCACGTTCTAAACGCTTTTTAAAACGATAAGAATCTAATAACTCAAGCCACCGTTGTGACCACCATTCTCGACTTGCTTGTAAGGTAGAATTAGTCATATCGCTTCGCTGGGAATTCAAAATTCAAAGATTTGGGAATTTTAAATTTTTAATTGCTCATTCACGCGCTGTTCTAGCAACTCTAATAATCCATCAGCATCTTTGCCAATTTGCTCAAAACAAGCGGGTGGTGGTGGTTCTGGCGCAAACTGAATCAACTTAATTTCACCATTACCAATCCCTATCATCAAAACTTCTTCTTCAGGCTGATAATGCTCAATTATTCCTAAGATTTCCTGAAGCCGATTCTCCACTTTACTATTTAAATTCTCTACCGCATCTTTGGGGCAATAGACAAAATGTGGTGTGGGTTGTAAATCAATCCCGATAGTACCTTGACTACTACCATTTTCTAACCATAATGCCCAAGATAATGCTGCCAATTCTGGTTGATTTTCTTTGACAAACTTATCCAACTGGCGACGCCACTTGCTATCTCCCGATTCCGGCTGACTACTACCAAACATCATAAAAATTCAAAATTCAAAATTCAAAATTCAAAAAATACGTCAAGTATTTTATTGAGCTTTGCGTGAAAGTTATCTCAAACCTGATTGTACACGCCAGAGGCTGGCGTAAATGCCATCTTTTTTTAACAATTGTTCATGGGTTCCCGATTCTACTAATTCGCCATGTTCCATGACATAAATGCAATTAGCATTGCGAATAGTAGAAAGACGATGAGCGATCGCAATTGTAGTTCTATTGGCGGTAATTCGTTCGAGCGATCGCTGAATTGCAGCTTCTGTTTCATTATCTACTGCTGAGGTAGCTTCATCCAAAATCAAAATTGGGGGATTCTTCAGGACTGCGCGAGCGATCGCAATCCTTTGTCTTTGTCCACCAGATAACTTTTGTCCTCTTTCTCCGACAATTGTCTCATAACCTTGGGGCAAGCTAATAATAAATTCATGGGCTTCGGCTACTTTCGCCGCCATCATGATGTCTTTTTCTGTAGCGTCAAAACTGCCATAGGTGATATTTTCGGCGACAGTGCCGTGAAATAAAAACACATCTTGACTTACCAACCCAATGCAGCGACGTAAATCTTGCAAGTTCAGATTTTGGATGTCAATATCATCTAAAGTAATGCTTCCCATTTGCACCTCGTACAACCGCAACAAAAGTTTAACTAGAGTGCTTTTACCAGAACCAGTAGAACCGACAATTGCGATCGTTTTTCCAGCAGGGATATCCAAAGACAGATTTTTAATTACTGGAAATCTATCCTTGTAGGCGAAATAAACATTCTTAAATTGCACCTCACCTTGCACTTCATCTATAGGTAAAGTAATATTTCCTGTATGAATTGCGATCGGAGTATCCAACAAATCCATCACTCGATTTGTCGAAGCCATGGCCCGTTGATATTGATCAAAAGTATCGCCTAACCTGGTTAAAGGCCATAACAGGCGCTGGATTAAAAACACCAACACACTATAAGTCCCCACAGACATTTTGCCATCAACCGCCGCCATTCCCCCATACAATAGCAATGCGGTGAATCCCACCAAAATTAACATCCGAATTAGCGGAATAAAGGCAGCAGAAAGAGCAATTGCTTTAGCATTACTTTGGCGATAAGCATCACTTTCTACACCTAAACGTGAAGACTCATAACTTTCGGCAGTAAAACTTTTAATAGTAGTAATTCCACTAATATTATTTGCCAGCCGCGAGTTGAGAAAACCCACCTTTTCCCGCACTTTAGCATAGCGAGGCGCAAGCAACCTCTGAAAAGCAAACGAACCCCAAAGAATAAATGGCATTGGCGACATTGCCAACAACGCTACACTAGGGGCCAAAATAAAGAACGCACCGCCAATAATTAAAACAGTTGTGACTACTTGGATGATTTCATTCGCTCCCACATCCAAAAAGCGCTCTAATTGATTAATATCATCACTCAGGATAGACATTAAACCGCCAGTGCTGCGTTCCTCAAAATAAGCCAGTTCTAACTCTTGCAGATGTTCGTATGCATCCAAACGCAAATCATGTTGAATATTTTGAGCTAAATTACGCCAAATTCGCGCATAGGCATATTCAAAAGCCGATTCTAAGATCCAAATAATCACAGTCAGGACAGCAAGAATCAGAAATTGCCCAAAGACATCGCTTACCCCCCACCGTGCAATGATAGAATCTTGCTTCTTGACAACCACATCCACTGCTATGCCAATTAACGCAGGTGGGGCCAAATCAAAAAGTTTATTGAGGATAGAACAACTAGTTGCCAGCCAAATTTGTTTACGATACTGGTGTCCATATTCAAGTAGGCGCTGGATAGGAGGTGCTGAACGCTTACGCCTTCTGAGTATTCGATGAGATTTCAATACTGTAGCCACGGTCTTTTGCAGTTGCGTGCATCTGATATTAGCACGGAACAAAGTTTTGAGTTCTCAGTCCTGAGTGATGAGCAGTGAAAGGGAACAGGAAACTCTTAACGGGGAACAGTTACTGCGTATGGTGTAGTGTTACACCTCAGCAACACTTACTATCTGTAAGTGGGGGACGATGGAAGACTGATTTTCGCTATTTGAAGGAAACAGAAAAATTTTAAATAATTGCCAGTTCTGTTCCCTGTTCCCTTCTGCGATGAAAATTAAAGACTTGATTAAGACAGATCTATGAGAAATTCTAGCAAACAAATGACTTGACGCAAGTTGCAGCAAAACTTTCTCCTATCTGCTACCCTCAATTGCATACGTGGTATTTTACTCAAAACTCAGTATTCACGAGGAGTATAGTAGCTTGAAAAATCAGCAGTTGGCAAATTGGCAAACCACAGTTTTAGGGATTGTGGTAGGAATACTCGTGATTGTGGGGTTAAATGCTTTTATTATTATCAACCCAGGACAAGCAGGTGTAATTAGCATCTTAGGTAGAGCCAGAGATGGGGCATTACTGGAAGGCATACACTTAAAACCGCCCTTTATTTCAGTAGTGGATGTGTATGATTTAACCGTACAAAAATTTGAAGTGCCAGCGGAAAGTTCCACAAAAGATCTGCAAAATTTATCAGCGAGATTTGCTATTAACTTTCGTCTCAACCCTGTACAAATAGTTGAAGTCAGAAGAAAACAGGGAACTTTAGAAAACCTCGTCTCCAAAATTATTGCCCCTCAAACACAAGAAGCATTCAAAATTGCTGCTGCCAGAAGAACAGTAGAAGAAGCCATTACCAAAAGAAGTGAATTAAAAGAAGACTTTGATAATGCATTAGGCGATCGCCTAGATAAATATGGGATAATTGTCTTAGATACAAGCGTAGTTGACTTAACTTTCTCACCAGAATTTGCCAGAGCAGTTGAAGAAAAACAAATTGCAGAACAGCGAGCGCAAAGAGCGGTTTACGTAGCAAGAGAAGCCGAACAAGAAGCACAAGCCGACATTAATCGCGCCAGAGGAAAAGCAGAAGCTCAAAGACTATTAGCAGAAACTCTCAAAGCTCAAGGTGGACAATTAGTTTTGCAAAAAGAAGCAATAGAAGCTTGGAAAAGTGGCGGCGCTCAAATGCCAAATGTACTTGTGATGGGTAGTGATTCTCAAAGCAGTGTTCCCTTTATTTTCAACTTAGGCAAGATGCCAAACCAACCCTAACTTAGTAAAAATAGAGTAGCCCAATCCAACGCAATAAAAACATCCTCTAAAAACAAGCCAAAAAACCATAGCATTCCAAACGAGTTATGAGACTTCTTTATGCCCTATTTATTCTCTCTACCTTGGCGTTTTAACTCAAACAGGACTGCTATGAAAGGCCAAGTTTTTCAACAAACCCAAAACTAACACCCAGAAAATAATAAACCAATTTATGACCAATCCCAACCATCACAATATCACAGCCCAAGAAGCCAAAAAAATCCTGAATAAATTCAACTGCCTTGACATCGCACCTATCCTCAAACCATCAGAAAAAACAACAGTTCGACGTGCCTTAACTTTACTCACCAGCCTATCTGATTACCAAATTTTAGGAATTTGTGCTGACACAGCAGAAGAAGGAATTCTCGCGATGAAAACCTATTCCCATGCTTTTGGTTATCAAGCACCAAGTAACTTACCCGCAATCGAAGGGCCAGTTTACATCAAATTAAATGGTAAAAATGGCTTGTGTCATATCGATTCCTACTTTGGACATCATCGTGGAGTATTAGTATCTTGTCAGTCTTATGATGAAGAAGGAATCAACGAAATGTATGGACATCTACCCCTCGATTTATTTGTGTAGAGTTCACTCAATAGTGGGTGGGGTATCCATCCTACCTACTTGCTGATCATAATCACCTATGACCAACGACCAAACTTTATGAGTATTATTACATTACAATCCGTTAAAAAGGACTTTGGTATCAAAGAAATTTTAAAAGATGCTAGTTTGAGCCTTGATACTACCGATAAAGTTGGTTTAATTGGTACTAACGGTTCAGGAAAATCCACACTATTAAAAATGATCGCGGGATTAGAATCGATTGATAGTGGTCAAATTTTAGTCAATTCTGGCTCAAAAATTATTTACCTACCCCAGCAGCCAGACTTAGACGAAAAGCGTACAGTTTTAGAGCAAGTTTTTGCTGACAGTGGCGAACACATGACTTTGGTACGTGAGTATGAAGAACTTTCTCATAAATTAGCTGACTACCCAGACGATACTCAGCTGATGTCCCGCCTTTCGACTGTAATGCAACGTATAGATGCAATTGGTGCTTGGGAACTAGAAACCAATGCCAAGATTATCTTAACAAAGTTAGGAATCTCTGACTTTGACGCGATTATTGGTAATCTATCTGGAGGCTATCGTAAGCGTATTGCCTTAGCAACAGCCCTACTATCAGAACCAGATGTTTTACTAATGGATGAGCCTACAAACCATCTTGATGCGCTTTCTGTAGAATGGTTGCAAAGTTATTTAAATCGCTATCGCGGCGCACTTTTTTTAATCACACACGATCGCTACTTTTTAGACCGCGTTACCAATAGAATAGTTGAAATTGACCGAGGTGACATTTACACCTACACAGGCAACTACTCATACTACCTAGAAAAAAAAGCTCTCGCAGAAGAATCTGCGGTTAGCAGTCAACGCAAACATCAAGGTGTATTGCGGCGTGAATTGGAATGGCTAAAACGCGGCCCCAAAGCTAGGAGTACCAAACAAAAAGCCAGAATTGAGCGCATCCACGCGATGCGAGAAACTGAGTTTAAACAAACTCAAGGAAAAGTTGATATTTCCACAGTTGGGCGTCGCATCGGTAAAAAAGTTATTGAATTAAATCAAATTTCTAAAGCTTATAATGGACGCACTTTAATTAATAACTTTACCTACGAGTTTAGCCCCGAAGACCGCATCGGGATCATTGGTGGTAATGGGGCTGGTAAATCTACTTTAATGGATATAATTACTGGACGAATTCAGCCTGATTCCGGCAGTATAGAAATTGGTACAACTATTCACATTGGCTATTTTAACCAGCATTCTGAAGAATTGCTCACAGCATTAAACGAAAATCAGCGCGTAATTGACTACATTAAAGAAGAAGGTGAATTTGTCAAAATTAATGACGGCACTCAAATTACTGCCTCACAGATGTTAGAGCGGTTTTTATTTCCTGGCAATCAACAATATGCACCCATTTATAAACTATCTGGGGGAGAAAAACGCCGTTTATTTTTGTTACGCATATTAATGAGTGCGCCTAATGTTTTAATTTTAGATGAACCAACGAACGACTTAGACGTACAAACCTTAGCAGTCTTAGAAGAATACTTAGAAGATTTTTCTGGGAGTGTAATTGTAGTTTCCCACGATCGCTACTTTCTTGATCGCACCATTGACACAATCTTTTCCTTTGAGGCAGGTGGCAATCTCAAACAATATCCCGGCAATTACTCAGTTTATCTAGATTACAAAAAAGCCGAAGAAGCCGCACAGCAACAAGCTGCTAATACCCAAGAGAAGCCAAAAAATGTAGTAGAAACGCAGACAAGAAACGCAGACAATAAAAAACCGCGCAGATTATCAAGTTGGCAAAAGCGAGAATTTGCCGCACTAGAAGATAAAATTGCTCAGTTAGAGGCCGAAAAAACCGCAGCCGAAACCGCAATGACAAATGTCCCTCCAGGAAATTATACTCAAGTGCAGAAACTCTACGAACAAGTCGAATTACTCAAACAATCTATTGATGTAGCAACTGAACGCTGGTTAGAACTAGCTGAAATTGAGGGATAATATCATGTTGCTTGAAGACTTATCGTTAGGGCTGACGCGGAGAAATTTTAATAAGTTGCTTGAAGACTTATCGTTAGAGCTGACGCGGAGACAGGGAGACGCGGTGAGACAGCGCTGCAGGAGGGTTTCCCTCCGCAGGCGACTGCGTTAGCGAGCTTGCGAGCGTCACCCTTCGGGTGACGCAGATAAATTTTAATAATAAGTGATTATCCAAACTTGATATAATTCGTAATTCATATAAAATCTGTTTAATTGCTGACATCATATCTGCTTAACTAATTACAATTCCCGCATCTGTGCAAAAAGCAGCAAAACCTCTTTCCCCCTGCCCCCTGCGATCTTAATGATAAATCTTTAACCGGACACGATATGATTATTAAAATTTCTCCGCGTCCCCCTGTCCCCGCGTCCCCGCGTCTTCCCCCGTGTCCCCGCGTCTTCCCCCGTGTCCACTCAAGGACGGGCGAAACGCCCATCCTACAAGAAAAAAATTTGATGCCACTGCGTTGCTTTGCCAAATTTGTCGCTAGTGGTGCGGGAAACCCGCCTATGCAGGTGGTTCCCAAAACCGGACTGTTCACCACGCCAGTGGCTTTACAATCTCAAATCCCAAATCAATTTAACGATTCACTGCCGCAGCTTCTCGCGCTGCTGCTGCTTGGTCTGGGTGAATCCCCAAACGCGTCAGATTAATGCGACCCTTATTGTCAATCTCGCGGACTTTGACAATTACTTCATCACCTACTGCTACTTCGTCCTCAACTTTGCCAACACGATAATCGGCTAGTTGAGAAATGTGAATCATACCTTCTTTACCAGGCAAAAATTCTACAAACGCACCAATCGGTATAATTCGAGTCACACGTCCTACGTAAACATCCCCTTCATGCAGCTTGCGGGTCATACCCTGGATGATATTCCTAGCTTTCTTAGCCTTGTTCTCATCCACCGCAGAAATGGTCACAGTGCCATCATCTTCAATGTCGATTTTCGCACCAGTTTCTTCGGTGATGCCCTTAATTGTTTTGCCTCCAGGGCCGATGACCAAACCGATCATATCTGGATCGATCTTGATGGTCAAAAGACGTGGGGCATAAGGTGAGGTTTCAGTACGTGGTTGTTCAATGCAGGCGAGCATTTTTTCTAAAATGTGTAACCTGGCAGCTTTGGCTTGGTGGACGGCTTGACCGATAACTTCCAAAGACAAACCGGAAATTTTCATGTCCATTTGCAGGGCAGTAATTCCAGCATCCGTGCCGGCGACTTTAAAATCCATGTCGCCTAGAAAGTCTTCTATGCCTTGGATATCAGTCAAAACTCGCACTTCGTCCCCTTCTTTAATCAGCCCCATTGCAGCACCGCTAACGGGTTTGATGATTGGGACACCAGCGTCCATCAGGGCCAAGGTGGAACCACACACCGAACCCATTGAGGTCGAACCGTTGGAGGAAAGCACTTCCGAAACGACGCGAATTACGTAAGGAAATTGCTCTTTTGGTGGTAGTACAGGTAACATGGCTCGTTCTGCCAATGCACCGTGACCGATTTCCCGCCTGCCTGGGGCACGCAATGGTTTGGTTTCCCCAACTGAGAAAGGTGGGAAGTTGTAGTGATGCAGGTAACGCTTTTCTTGGTCTAGTTGCAAGTCATCATTTAATGATTGGGCATCACCAGGAGTACCAAGGGTACAAGCGGATAATACTTGAGTTAATCCCCGGTTGAATAAACCGCTGCCATGAACTCGCTTTGGTAAGACATCGACTAGACAAGAAACAGGACGCACCTCGTCAAGTTTACGACCATCAACGCGAACGTTGTCTTCAACGATTTGACGGCGCATCATCTGTTTGGTAATGTCTTTAAAGGTGTTACCAAGTGCTTTACTATTTGTGGTAGCTGCAACTCGAATCGGGTCTTCCTCTGGTAACTCGGCGATCGCATTGGCAATGTTTTCTTTGACAACATCCAAAGCCGCATCGCGTTCGGTTTTACCCAAATCAAATTGAGCCAAGATTTTCTTAATTTCATCGCTGGCGCGATCGCTGATATAGTTTTCCAATGTTTGGTCAACTTCTGGCGGTGCCTGTTGGATGATCTCTAAGCCCAGTTCCGCGATTAGATCGAGTTGCGCTTTGATTAAGTCCCGCACTGCTTCGTAGCCAAAGTCAATCGCCTCGATAATATCTCGTTCTGGTAATTGATTGGCTCCTGCCTCCACCATGATCACCCCATGAGGTGAACCTGCTACCACTAAATCTAAGTCGCTAGCTTCGATTTCTGCATAGG
The DNA here is from genome assembly GCF_059505385.1 of Desmonostoc vinosum. Lineage (NCBI taxonomy): Bacteria > Bacillati > Cyanobacteriota > Cyanophyceae > Nostocales > Nostocaceae > Desmonostoc > Desmonostoc vinosum. The sequence goes on along the minus strand of NZ_JCACKM010000027.1, from coordinate 27,061 downwards.
TGGGGTTAATAATGAAATCATCTCCGACTAAACCAACCCGTACTGCTGCCATTGGCCCATTAAAGGGAATCTGGGCAATCAGGGTAGCAATCGAAGCACCAGTGACCGCTAGCACATCTGGTGGTACCAATTCATCCATCGACAGCGTTAATGCGACAACTTGCAAATCATCCCGCAACCATGAAGGGAACAGAGGACGCAGGGGACGGTCAATCAAACGGCTGGTGAGAATTGTTTTTTCTGGAGGACGGCCTTCTCGTCGCATAATCCCGCCGGGAATCCTACCAGCAGCATATAATCTTTCTTCATAATCTACTGTGAGGGGAAGAAAATCAATGCCTTCTCTGGCTTGCGATCGCGTGGCCGTTACCAAAACAGCCGTGTCCCCCGATTGTATTAAAACCGACCCACCTGCTTGGGGAGCTAGTAGGCCTACTTTCAGTCGAATATCCCTTCCATCGAAGGATATTGACTTATCAACTTCTGCCATTCAGTTTTTTTTCCTTCTATGCACGCTATTCTCTCTCTGTGGCAATCCTAACATTTATAGAATGGGGAATGGGGAACTCAAGGCCCCCGCTCCTGGAGTGAGTGGGGATTAGGGGTAATGGGGAATGAATGTTGATTACTTCTTTATTCCCTACCTAAATCCCCGTAGGCTGAGCGAAGTCGAAGCCTACTCTGTGCTTACGCGATTTTAATTCTTGAATACAAATTTCAGTAATTATCAGATGGCTATTTTACACGGTAGTTGGTTAGTAAAAAATCAAAATGCTTGTTTATTTATATGGGGAGAAACTTGGCGATCGCCACGAGTTAGTCTTGAATCTATAACCTCTGGAGATATACCGCTACATCCATTGGCAATGACACCAGACCAGTTAAGCGACTGGTTACTATCCCGTAACCTGATACAGACGCGCCATAACACATCTTTACAACAAACACACTCGCAAATCATTGCCCTACCCACCCAGATCTCAGAAACGGCTACATCTATTTATCCTGTGCATTCTAGTAGTGTAGATGCCGAAACAGAATCTCCACAATATCTACAACCGTGGCGAGTCGAGGGCTTTTGTCTCAATCCCAACGAAACAATAAAATTTCTGAGTGCTTTGCCTTTGAACGCTACTGAGGAGGACGATGCCTTTTTAGGAGGAGACTTAAGCTTTTGGTCACAAATTGCCCGCTGGAGTTGGGATTTAATCTCAAGGTCTAAATTTATACCAGTTATCAAAAAAGACTCAGATAGTTCTATCATCGCTAAATGGCAAGTACTTTTAGACAGTGCCATAGATGGAACCCGCCTAGAAAAGTATTCAGCAAAGATGCCTTTGGTATGTCGTACTTATCAGGGGACTGGGGATTTAGATGCAGAAAATAGTCAGCAAGGTCAGTATGTAAATTTCCCGACGGAACCTCAAGAGTTATTGCTGGGATTTCTTAATAGTACGATAGATGCCCAAGTGCGGGAGATGGTGGGTTATCAACCTCCTATCGAAACTAAAGTAATGGCATCATTGCCAACTGCGGTACGACAGTGGTTACAAGGTTTAACAGGTACATCTCATACAGTCAATGCTGATTCTATTGGCGTGGAACGGCTAGAAGCGGCACTGAAAGCCTGGACTATGCCGCTGCAATATCAACTGAATCTCAAAACTCTGTTTCGTACCTGTTTGCAACTGCGTCCTCCAGAGTCGAAACAAACAGATTGGATATTGGCGTATTTTCTCCAAGCAGCGGATGATCCAGAGTTTTTGGTGGATGCGGCAACTATTTGGCACCATCCAGTTGAGAAATTAGTTTATCAAAATCGGACAATCGAGCAGCCACAGGAAATATTCTTGCGGGGTTTGGGGCTAGCTTCGCGATTATATCCAGCGATCGCGCCGAGCTTAGAAACAGAATATCCCCAATCTTGTCGTCTTAACCCCATCCAAGCATACGAATTTATCAAAGCGATCGCTTGGAGGTTGGAAGACAGCGGCTTAGGTGTGATTTTGCCTCCCAGTTTAGCGAACCGCGAAGGCTGGGCGAACCGTCTGGGTTTGAAAATCACCGCAGAAACACCAAATCAGAAACAGGGACGTTTAGGATTACAAAGTCTACTCAATTTTCAATGGAAATTAGCCATTGGCGGGCAGACCATTTCTAAAGCCGAGTTTGATCGCCTGGTAGCATTAAATAGCCCACTCGTAGAAATTAACGGAGAGTGGGTGGAATTGCGCCCCCAAGACATCAAAACAGCCAAAACCTTTTTTGCCTCTCGCAAAGAGCAAATGTCACTCTCCTTGGAAGATGCCTTGCGTCTCAGTACTGGGGATACCCAAGTCATTGAAAAATTACCAGTAGTCAGCTTTGAGGCATCTGGGGGATTACAGGAGTTAATTGGGGCGTTGACAAATAATCAAGCGATCGCACCCTTACCTACACCAACCAATTTTCAAGGACAGTTGCGACCTTATCAAGAACGCGGTGCAGCTTGGTTAGCTTTCTTGGAACGTTGGGGTTTAGGTGCATGTCTCGCCGACGATATGGGATTAGGAAAATGTGTATCACCAAAAACATTAGTTAATGTCAATGGATTATTACACACCGCTGAAACTATCTGGGCAACTTATGCTGGAGAAGCAAAGCTTGATGGTGAAGGATTTTGGGCTGAACCAACTGAACAATTGCTAGTTAATTCCATAGATGAATCAACCGGTAAAATTGTCCAAGCCCCTGTGCGACACTTGTATCGGCAACAAGTACGTGAAACATTAAGAAAAATCACATTACAAGATGGCAGCAATATAACTATTACCAGCCGCCATAAACTGCTAACAAATAAAGGTTGGACAAATAATTTGCAAATAGGAGATTACGTCTGTGTTCCCAGCAAAATACTTGTAAATGAAAATATACAAGACCAAGATTTAGTCAAATTTCTCGCTTGGCAAATTGCTGAGGGATATGAGTTATCTGAGTTCGGAACTGTCACAATTACCCAAAAAGATACCAAAATTCTAGAAGAATTAAGGCAAACGCTACATCGTATTAGCGAGCGTTACAACATTAAGATTAACAACCCCAAAATTGCTACTTTCTCAAACAGAGTTCCTTGTTTGCAGGTAAACAGTCAAGCTTATCGACAATTCCTAGAAGCAAAAGGTTATGTGTGGGGTAAACTTTCGGCACAAAAATCGTTCCCAAATTTCATCATGCAAGCAGGTTTAGATAGTGTGCGGTTGTTTTTACGTAACTATTTTGATGCTGAATCTGCTGTGGTTTACAGTATGCGAAGTATTGAAATCTCTACAGCTTCAGCTTTATTAATTGAGCAACTATCTACACTGTTGCGACGTTTTGGTATTTGGTTGCGTAGATCACAAAAACAGAAGTGTGCCAGCAATGGTAAGCGAATTTTTCGCACTTATTATATAGGTGTTATTAGTGGTAATTCTGCCCGGAGCTTCTTGCAAGAAATTGGTTTAGGTAACTCAGAAAAGTATAGAAAATTAAAAGAAATTTGTCAGCAAGTTAGTAACACCAATGTTGAAGGTATTCCGGTATCTGATATTATTGCCCAAACAGTCAAAAATACAGGTCTCCCTCTGCAACACTTAGGAATACACAATCATGTTGACGTTAATGGTTCACAGCAATTTTCTCAAGCTAGTTTACAGAAGGTTTTAATAGAGATTAACCGGATTATAAATGGGGAATCTCAACAAGAGTATCAGCTACTAAAACCATCTAAGTGGGCTAATCAAACATTAGCAGCTTATGCTCAGTTAGATATGCGACAATTGCATATAACCAAGCAATATTTACAACGTTTACTAGAGCAGGAAGTATTTTATTGCCGAATTGAAAATATCGAAAACATTGATTACGAAGGTTGGGTATACGACTTTGAAGTTGATAAATATCACAACTTCGTTGCTAACAATATTATTTGTCATAATACTATACAATTCATCGCTTTTCTCTTGCATATTAAAGAACAAGATGTAATTGAAAAACCCACTCTCCTAGTTTGTCCAACTTCAGTGTTAGGCAATTGGGAACGGGAAGTTAAAAAATTTGCTCCAACCCTAAAAGCGATGCAGTATCACGGTGATAAACGCCCCAAAGGTAAAGCATTTGTAGAAACCGTAAATAAGCACGATTTAATAATTACTAGTTACTCGTTAATTCACCGAGATATTAAGTTATTGCAGAGTGTTTCTTGGCAAATAATCGTTTTAGATGAAGCTCAGAATGTCAAGAATCCAGATGCCAAGCAATCACAGGCAATACGGCAGTTAGAAGCTGCGTTTCGCATTGCTTTAACTGGGACACCAGTAGAAAATAGACTCCAAGAATTGTGGTCGATTTTAGATTTTCTCAATCCTGGTTATTTAGGTAATAAACAATTTTTTCAGCGGCGATTTGCCATGCCAATTGAAAAGTATGGTGACACAGCTTCTTTAGGGCAATTGCGTTCATTAGTCCAGCCCTTTATTTTACGCCGTCTGAAAACAGACCGCGAAATCATTCAAGACTTGCCAGAAAAACAGGAAATGACCGTATTTTGCGGTTTAACTGCCGAACAAGCCACACTTTATCAACAAGTAGTAGAAACATCCCTAGCAGAGATTGAATCAGCAGAAGGTTTGCAACGTCGAGGCATGATTTTGGCTTTACTGATCAAACTCAAGCAAATCTGCAATCACCCAGCCCAGTATTTAAAACAAGGCACATTAATACAACATAACTCTGGCAAACTGCAACGCCTAGAAGAAATGTTAGATGTAGCATTAGCAGAAGGCGATCGCGCTTTAATCTTTACACAATTTGCTGAATGGGGCAAGTTACTCAAACCACATTTAGAAAAACAGCTAAATCGAGAAATCTTGTTTTTGTATGGCAGTACCAGTAAAAAACAACGCGAAGAAATGATCGACCGTTTCCAACACGATCCTCAAGGCCCTCCAATCATGATTCTTTCTCTCAAAGCCGGTGGAGTAGGACTAAATTTAACACGTGCCAATCACGTATTTCACTTTGATAGATGGTGGAATCCCGCCGTAGAAAATCAAGCCACAGACCGAGTATTTCGGATTGGTCAAACTCGGAATGTGCAAGTGCATAAATTTGTTTGCACCGGCACCTTAGAAGAGAAAATTCATGACATGATCGAAAGTAAAAAACAGCTAGCTGAACAAGTTGTTGGTGCAGGCGAAGAATGGCTAACTGAACTAGATACAGACCAGTTACGTAACTTATTACTGCTTGACCGCAGCACAGTAATAGATGAAGATGCTGATTGATACTTACAGCACTTTGCAAGTAAATGAAGTACACATCTTAATATGATAAATCTTGTGGGGTGGGCATCCTGCCCGCCCTTGTGTACTTCATTCAGATGAAATGTGCTGTAGTAGAAAAATCGCTGCCCAGATCCCCGACTTCTTCAAGAAATCGGGGATCTAAATCCAGGTAAATATTGGGAGTAATTTCATCTTTTGCAGATTAAGTTGAGGTGACATTCAACAAGTTCCGTGGGTTTAAGTCCCCCGGTTCTATAATCGGCAAGTTTTGTGTTGGAGTCTTACAAAGTTCGCTCTGACTTTGCGCTAAATCCCCATTACAAAACTTAATTACGAATTACGTTAGCGCAGCGGTAGCGAGTCCTCGATAGCGTTAGCGTTAGCGACACAGGAGCGTCGCGTCATTACGAATTATTCAACATCTTTCCTCCAACGGAAAAACATTACCTTGCAAATAGAATTCAAAACTTTTCTTAAAATACTGAATACTTGTCATATTTGGCTCATCGCTTTCTATAGGCGTAAACTCATAAATTGGTAACTTTTCTTTCACCAACTTGACCAATCTAGGATTGAGTTGCTCAAAAGAATCTACTCTAGAGATTGTTGTTTCAAATCTTAATTTAGTAGGATTACCATATCCCAACTTCATCCAAGGCATCCAAGGACAATCTCGCGCCCACTCAGCCGGAGGGACATTACTAACATGAGGTCGAGAAATATTTGAACTAAAATATTCAACTCCCTGAAATTTTTCCCCAGGACAATAATCTGCGTATTTACTATCTCCCGCTAACGGATGAGGATATTCTAAAGGAATCTCAATTATAGAGGTAATATATCCTTTACCTTTGGGAATGACATATTTTTTTGGTGTAACTGAACCTTGTACAATTCGATTTGCGATATGTACCACTGGTACAACTTGATCCGTTTTTGGTGACTTCCAAAAATGGAGAATTTCTTGCGTAATGGGATCGCAAAATAAACCCAACTCTCTATTAATTCGATATCCAACTTCACCATATTCAGAACTTGGCTTGATAAACACTTTAGTAGCATTCATGCCAATAATAGAAAACAACTTTTTTCTTGGTTGGTCTGGTTTTTCTTGCCACCAAATTTCTCCAGACCAGTTGTAATAAAGCTGTAATCCATGATTTTTTCTGTAAAAATCGAGGTTGTTGAGTTCGTAATCATCCAAGTAATTACTTGTACTTATATCATTCATCTCAAATACCTTTGCTTGCAATATGAACCCAATTCGTAATTAAGACATAGTTTAAAAAGCTTGATACAACAGGTTTACAATTTGCTATCCTAATTTGGTATAGCTAGCGTTTCTAGGCACAAGCAACGAGTCAAAAAAATCACCTCTTTCCCTATTCCCTACTCCCCACTTCCCACTCCTCACTTCCGCAGTTTTCATTTTATCTCTTTCGACTTGCCAGACTCAGTTGCTGACAACTATACTCAGATCCATCATGTTCTTCGGAGATTTAAGGTCGTCGTGAGCATACTGACTGGACGCTACGAAATTATTCGGCGATTAGGCGGCGGCGGTTTTGCGATTACCTTTCTAGCGAGGGATCGTCTACAACCTAGTCAGCCTTTGTGTGTTGTTAAGCAACTGCGTCCCAATCAAACCCATCCTCGTGTTGTCGAGTTCTTTGAAGCAGAAGCTGCTATTCTTGAAAAGCTTGGCAAACATCCCCAGATTCCCCAATTACTAGCGCATTTTAGGGAAGATGATAATCTTTACATTGTTCAAGAATTTATTGAAGGACAAGATTTAAGTGAAGAAATTTTTGCAGGTCAAAAGCTGGGAGAGAGTTACACTACTGAACTGTTGCAAGATGTTCTAGAAGTTTTGTCTTTTGTACATAGTCAAGGCGTAATTCACCGCGACATTAAGCCCCAAAATCTCATGCGCCGGTCTAAGGATGGAAAGATTTTCCTGATTGATTTTGGTGCGGTAAAAGAACTCGCCTCTTTAGTAGTGAATGCTTTTGGGGAGGTGACACCCAGCGTTATTTTGGGTACTCCTGGTTATATGGCCAGTGAGCAAAACAATGGTAAACCTAACCTTTCTAGTGATGTATACGCGGTGGGGATGACTGCCATTCAAGCTTTGACTGGCATTTTACCAGTTGACTTACAAGAAAACCCGAAAACAGGTGAGGTCATCTGGCGTAGCAAAACAAAGGTGAATGACCATCTGGCTAAAGTGTTAACCAAGATGGTGCGTCGTCATCATAGTTTACGCTACTCCCAAGCAGCAGAAGCACTACAAGCCCTCACAGGAGAAATGCCAACAACACCGCTAAAATTACCGCAACCAACTAATTGGTCTCGGCGGAGAATGATACAAACTTTTGGTTTAGTGGGGGCTGGTTTTGTTACAGCAGTTGTAGGTCAGCAACTCTTATCAGCTAATAGCCGACAGAAAACTAACTCACCACTAACTTCAATTACCCCTATTAACGAAACTCCAGAATCACCCATTAGCGAAACTCCAGTACCAACTGCACAAAGCACAAATACTAGGAAATTATCTCTACAGACTTTTCAATTTGAGGTGGTAACGGTAAATGTCCAGGGAAAGATCATCACACGCCGCCTCACCCAGGCAAATTTCTTTATAGAAAACTTAGGTAATGGAATTGTGCTGGAAATGGTAGAAATTCCTAGCGGTCAGTTTCTCATGGGTTCGCCACCAGAAGAGAAAGACCGCAACTCTGATGAAGAACCACAACACACCGTCACCATTAAGCCCTTCTATATGGGTAAATTTGTCGTTACTCAAGAGCAATATCAAGTGGTTATGGGTACTAACCCATCCTACTTTAAAGGGTCTAAGCGCCCTGTTGAAAAGGTATCTGGGAATGCGGCGATCGCATTTTGTGAAAAACTGTCTTTAATAACTGGTAAAACCTATCGTTTACCCAGTGAAGCAGAGTGGGAATATGCTTGTCGCGCAGGAACAACCACCCCATTTCATTTTGGCGAAACAATTACTACAGAGCTAGGAAATTTTCTAGGTGAATACGCGTATGGTGCTGCCCCTGTCGGTGAATATCGTCAGCAAACCACAGATGTAGGCAGTTTCCCCGCAAATGCTTTTGGTTTATGTGACATGCATGGTAATGTCTTGGAATGGTGTCAAGATGGATACCAAAATAATTACAATGAAGCCGCCAATGATGGCAGTCCTAGAGTGAATGATAACAATTCTCCTGGAGTACTGCGTGGTGGTTCTTGGTTAAATAACCCAAGTTCTTGCCGTTCGGCAGCTCGCATCGATAGCCCCATAGATGAAGAAGAATACGACTACGGTTTTCGGGTAGTATATAGTGTCGCAGCAGCTAATTAGGGGAGTGGGGAATAATTCGTAATTCGTAATTAAATGGGTACAAGCCCCCACTGATTGTAATTACGAATTATGTTGACTTTTTCTATTTTTTTCTCAGTTCTTGTTGTCTTTTAAACTCTTGGTATCTTCTGAACTCTTCTTGTCGTCTTAGCTGATTTTGTCGTCTTAGTTGGTCTTGTTGCCGTCTCAGGACTTCCTGTTGCCTGAAGTTTTCATGTAATCTCAGAACTTCTTGTTGCTGCCTTTTAAAACCTAGTTGTCGTATTTGTTGCTGTTGTTGTTGCCTGAGTTGTTGCTGTTGTCTAAATTCTCGTAGTTGTTGGCTAAAGCGACTTTGCTGCTGTTCTTGTGAGTCCAACCTCTGCCGCATTTCCTCAAGTTTTTGCTGCTGATTCTGTTTATCTTGTTTTTGTCTTGTTTGAGCATTTACCTCAACTACATCTGCATAGGCAGAAGAATTAATTGGCAAGCTTACTGTTAATGTGATTACTAGGAGGCTTAATTTAGTAATAAGTGGGCAATTCAACATTTTATTTTCTCCTACATTAGACTTCTTGCAAAAATACTTGAACCGTCAGAGACTCAAGTCTCTGCCTAATAGCAAAAGTCCGTTGAAACGGACTAAAAATACTGTTATTAGTCGGTTGAAACCGACTTGAGTTATCAGCCAGAAAATTTATTTTCTGGCGAGTATCCGACTTTTGCAAGAGGTCTATTGTTCAGCTTGGTTTTAGCAGTTGCTCACATCTTAAATCAGCAACACCTCAAAAAACTAATAAACAATTAAGAATTACGAATTACGTTAGCGTTAGCGTTAGCGTTAGCGAAGCGGTAGCGAGTCCTCGAGCGTCAGCGGTAGCGAGTCCTCGAGCGTCATTACGAATTACGAATTATTTAAGTGGCTACAAGTGTGCCCAATGACTCACCAGATTCTATCTCAAGCTCTGGTTCGTAACCATTCGCAAGTTGTTCAATAACTCGGTCAATCATTGCTAAACCCTGATCAACCGTTTCAATCACACTTAATTGACCACGTAAATCAGCAGCACCGGCGAAGCCCTTAGCATACCATGTCATGTGCTTACGGGCTTGACGCACACCGCGATCGCCTTTATAGTTCCACAAAGCTTGCAAATGTTCTCTCGCACATTCCAAGCGCTGTATGGGGGTTGGCGGTGATAAAATTTCACCAGTTTTCAAGAAATAATCAATTTCCCCGACTAAAAACGGATAACCCAAAGTTCCACGGGAACACATGACACCATCGGCGTTGGTTTGCTCTAAACATTTCACCGCCGCCTCAACCGAAAAAATATCTCCGTTGCCAATTATTGGGATAGAAAGCACTTCTTTAACACGGGCAATCCATTCCCAACGGGCATTACCATTGTAACCTTGGGCACGGGTACGACCATGCACCGTGATCATTTTTGCACCTGCATCCTCCATCCGCTTGGCAAAGTCAAGAATCGTAATTTCCTTGTCACTCCAGCCAATGCGAGTTTTTACCGTCACTGGGACATCGACAGCCTTCACCACTTCTCGCACGATTGCCTCAGCAACTTCTGGCTGTCGCAATAATGAGGAACCACCACCATTTTTAGTGATTTTATTGACTGGACAACCCATATTGATATCAACAGTATCAGCCCCTTCTGCGACCGCCTTCACCGCCGCTTCTGCCAGAAAATCGGGACGACAGTCAAATAGTTGAATGCTAATTGGTCGTTCGTTGGGGTCTACCTCCATAATTTTGGGTAATTGTTTTACATAATGTAACCCCGTCGCATTCACCATTTCTGTGTACATCATTGACTCTGGTGCATAGCGACGCACCAGACGGCGAAATACCATATCCGTCACTCCAGATAAAGGCGACTGGAGAACCCGACTTTTGACTTCAAAGGAGCCAATTTTTAAAGGTTGGGCAAGTTTAGCTTTTAAATTAGGAGATAGCGAAACCATAGGAGGGGACTGTGGGGATAGGGGAACTCGGGGCCCCCGCTCCCGGAGGGAGTGGGGATTAGGGGTAATAGGGACTGAGAGACTAAACTACCCACCATCAAAACCAGGATTTTTGATTTAACAGCGTGATAGTCTTAACACTACGTTTAATGAACTTCTCACACTACGCAATACCCAGTATAAGGACGCTGATGAAGGTGGATGTAACCCTAACACGATTTCTTTTTTATGAATGAAACAGTATAAAAATGCTTTATGCGTAAAACGTTATGGCCGCTTATCTCTCAATTCTATTAGCGCCTTCCTGCGTCAAAAAATGCCCGTTTTACTTTGCGTTCTAGGCGCAAGCAATTGCTTTGTTCTTCTTGTGTCAACTTTGGAACTTCAACAGCAGTAAACTCAATGATCACTAAATCTGAATTTTGCGATCGCCTGTTATCTTTACATTCAACAGTTTACTATTATAACTCACTTCACATATACATATCAACACCTGCACCTCAAATCTATTGCCCGACTCAAACAAATCTACGGTGAAAAATGATGCAACCGCTAAAACAGAGCAGGCAACACGCCTACCCCACAAGACTAAAACTCCTGTGGGGTAGGCGTATTGCGCCTTAATTTAATTACGAATTACGCGCTTCGCAGCGTTAGCGACGAAGGAGCGTCATTACGAATTACGAATTATTTAACCATGGCTCATTTCCATCAGCAACACTTGGGCGCTACGTTCTGGCTCATTCTCGTTAGGAAAGCGTTGGATATAAGAACCATCTGATTGTAGTTCCCAAGCTTGGCGATTATCTTCTAACAAGATTGCTAAAATCTGTTCTAAACTTTGTACAATATCTGCATCTTCAACTGGTGTCACTGCTTCTACCCGACGATCTAAATTGCGGGGCATCCAATCAGCACTACCGATATATACTTCTTTATCCCCGTTATTGTGGAAATGAAATATACGCGAGTGTTCCAAGAAACGACCAACAATACTAATAACTCGAATGTTCTCGCTAACTCCTGGAACTCCCGGACGTAAACAGCAAATACCTCGGATAATCAGGTCAATTTGTACACCAGCTTGTGATGCTTTATAGAGGCTGGCAATAATCAAAGGGTCAACTAAAGAGTTCATTTTTGCGATAATCTTACCATTGTGATTGTTTTTAGAGTGTTCGATTTCTCTGTCAATCAGAGCAATAATGCGATCGCGCATGTTAACGGGTGATACTAGTAACTTACGGTAAGAACTCTGACGAGAATAGCCGGTTAAATAGTTAAATAGATCAGTTAAATCTGCTCCTAAGTCTTCGCGACAAGTTAAAAGCCCTACATCTGTATATAACTTCGCTGTTTTAGGGTTATAATTTCCCGTGCCAATATGAACATAACGACGGATTTCTTCTCCCTCTTGACGCACTACTAACGCCGTTTTTGTGTGAGTTTTTAATCCTACTAAGCCGTAAACAACATGCACACCAGATTTTTCTAATTTATTTGCCCAAGTAATGTTATTTTCTTCATCAAAACGGGCTTTGAGTTCCACTAATACAGCTACTTGTTTACCGCTTTGGGCAGCAGTAATCAATGAACTCACAATTTCTGAATCTCCAGAAGTGCGATAAAGTGTCATCTTAATCGCTAGCACATGCGGATCGTTAGCAGCTTGAGTAATAAATTGCTCAACGGAAGCAGTAAATGATTCGTAAGGATGATGTACTAATAAATCCTTTTGCTGAATCACAGAAAAAATGTTTCTTTCTTCATTTATTTCTAGTTCAGCAATTTTATTTGGTTGGTTAAAATGACGCAGACGAGGTGGAATAACTGGTGTCCAAGATGGATCTTTTAATTCGGGTAAAGGTAATGCCATAAATGACATCAAATCTTTGAGATTCAATAAGCCATCAATCTCATAAACATCGCTTTCATTCAGTTCCATTTCTGCTGTTAGTACTTCTCGTACTGCATGAGACATTGATGGTTGAATCTCCAACCGCACTACGGAACCGCCAAAGTGACGCTTACGTAACTCTTGTTGAATTGCTGATAGTAAATCGTCGGCTTCTTCTTCTGCTAATTCTAAATCGGCGTCACGGGTAAGTCGAAACAGGTGATATTCTTTAATAATCATTCCTGGAAATAAAGCTTCTAAGTTATGAGCAATCACCTGTTCGATGGGTACACCCATCCAATGATTGAGTTTACTTTTGTCTATTTCTAACTCTGATGGTAAAGCAATAAATCGCGGTAAAATATTCGGTACTTTGACTCTGGCAAATTTTTCTTCTCCCGTGTTTGGCGCTTTAACTACCACTGCTAAATTAAGACTGAGATTCGCCATTAAGGGGAAGGGATGGCTAGGATCGACTGCTAAAGGTGTAAGAACTGGAAAAATCTTTTGCTGAAATAGGTTGTTTAAATAATCACGTTGTAGTGGACTAATATCACTGTAATTAAGAAGATGTATACCATTAGATGTCATTTGTTTTTGCAGCACATCTTCAAAGTGGCGATGTTGTTTAATCACCATCGGGTTGAGATTTTGAGAGATAGCTTCTAGTTGTTGTTGTGGTGTCATTCCATCGGGAGTTAGCTGGCTGACTTCTGCTTGAACTTGTTCTTTGAGCAACGCCACACGCACCATAAAAAATTCATCTAAATTAGAACTAAATATAGCAGTAAACTTGAGTCTTTCTAGTAAAGGTGTACGTTGATCTAATGCTATTTGTAAAACTCGGCGATTAAATTCTAGCCAGCTAATCTCTCTATTGAAGTAATATTGAGAGTCGCTAAGATTGATAGCTTTATTGATATCTTTGGTATCTTTGGTTTTAGGCATAAATTTGGGAATTGGGAATGGGGAATTGGGAATGGGGAATTGGGAGTGGGGATTAGGGGTAATGGGGAATTGTCGTTGTTTATTCTCCGCGTCACCGCGTCTCCCTCATCTCCCCAGCCTCCACTCCCTCAAGTAATCACAGTTGGTTTGTCCATGCCTGTAAGTGTGCGTACTTGCGCTACTTCGTCGGCGATCGCAATTAATTCTGCTAAGCTTTGCTGTGGATCTAAATCGTGTTTACTGCTATCAGGTTCATAGCTTTCTAGATAAATTCGTAAGGTTGCACCTTGGGTTCCTGTGCCGGAGAGGCGGTAAACTATGCGAGAACCATCGGTAAAACCAATGCGGATACCTTGATTTTGGCTGACACTACCATCTACTGGGTCGGTGTAGCTAAAATCGTCGCTATACTCTACTTCATAATTGCCAAATTTCTTACCTTGAAGATCAGGAATTTGAGCGCGTAGTTTGCTAATTAATTCGTTGGCGCGATCGCTATCTACGGCTTCATAATCGTGACGGGAGTAATAATTACGTCCGTATTTTTGCCAATGTTCACGCATGAGTTGTTCGACGGGTTGCTGCTTGACTGCTAAGATGTTGAGCCAAAATAACACCGCCCATAAACCGTCTTTCTCACGGATATGATTAGAACCAGTGCCAAAGCTTTCTTCGCCGCACAGAGTCGCTTTGTCTGCGTCTAGCAAGTTACCAAAGAATTTCCATCCCGTGGGCGTTTCATAGCAATCTATACCCAATTCCGCAGCAACTCGGTCAGGTGCTTGACTAGTAGGCATAGAACGTGCTATGCCTGTCAACCCATCTCTGTAACCAGGAACTAGGGTGGCATTAGCTGCTAAGACTGCCAAACTATCGCTGGGTGTGACAAAAAATCTGCGTCCTAAAATCATATTGCGATCGCCATCGCCATCGGAAGCTGCACCAAAGTCGGGCGCATCTTCACCAAAAAGCACTTCTACTAAGTCGTGAGCATACACTAAATTTGGGTCAGGATGTCCGCCGCCAAAATCTTCTAGGGGAGTACCATTTAATACTGTTCCTGAAGGTGCGCCTAGTCTTTCCTCAAATAAAGCATGAGCATAGGGCCCTGTTACCGCGTGCATCGAGTCTATACACATGCGAAACTTGCCATCAGTCAACAGTTCACGGATGCGGTAAAAATCGAAGAGTGACTCCATCAGTTCTTTGTAGTCTGCTACAGAATCGATGACTTCTACCGCCATATCCCCCAATTTAGTTTCACCCAATGTATCCAAATCTACATCAGATGCTGCCAAAATTTTGTATTGATCTATGACTTTGGTGCATTCATATATTGCTGTTGTCACCTTCTCCGGTGCTGGGCCGCCATTAGCAATGTTATATTTAACACCAAAATCGCCATCAGGGCCGCCAGGATTATGACTAGCAGATAAAACTATACCTCCAAAAGCATCGTACTTACGTATAACACAAGAGGTTGCTGGTGTAGACAAGATGCCACTACGACCGACTTTTACCCTACCAACCCCATTGGCAGCAGCCATTTTCAGAATTATTTGAATAGCTTGCCGATTGTAATAGCGACCATCACCACCCAAGATCATAGTTTGACCTTGGTAGTTTTCGATACTGTTAAAAATTGATTGAATGAAATTCTCAAGATAGTGGGGTTTCTGAAACACGGAAACTAATTTCCGTAAACCAGAAGTGCCTGGTTTTTGGTCTAAAAAAGGCGTAGTAGCAACTGTTTTAATGTCCATCATGTAAATTCCGAACTAGGGAAGTACAAGCAAAATGCTTTCAGCCACAAGCTATCCTGATTTTGGCAGAGAACGTATCCTTTAAGAGCAGTAATATCATGTTCGTCTGAAGACTTATCGTTAGGGCTGACGCGAGGACGCGGGGACACAGAGAAATTTTAATAATAAGTAATTACCCGAACTTGATGTAAGATTTTTTGTCTTGGCAATGGGGAGTTGGGAGTGGGGAATTGCAAATGTGTTTATCTCACAAAAGTTTTAGTGAGATAAGTTAAGTTCAGATTAAGAAAATTTTAGGTAAAACAATCTGGGTGATTTTGCTAATTTGAGAACTTACGCACTGTACTTAATTTTTCGTTAGTCCGCGCAGGCGGACTTTGCCGGTATAGCCGCGAACTCTATTTGTCAAGACTTAAGTTGCCTACTCAACTTTTAACTCCCAAATTCCCAAACCTCCATCCCCTTGTGGATGGAGTTTTTAGGGGTAGCGATAAAATGATAGGCTAATGCGATCGCTCGCCTCTTGGGAGAATTTAAACCACTTCCTAAGTTTTGAATTGTTTCATATTGCCAACCGTTAGCCGCGCTATCCCCTTGTGTCACTAGAGCTACATAAAAGCCCACACCGTATTTGGAGTACCGAATACAGTCTGGGTAGTTTACATTAGAAGATTTGGTGAGATATTTACAGAATTTAGCTGACAGTTTTCTAACTCCGACTACGACTTTGGAACCCACACAGAAACGGAACCAGCACTGCATCGAAAATCAGCCCAACCCTCATCATTCGTTGTGATGGGTTCGCTGATATGTTCAGTGATATCAATATAAGTGCTGTTGGGTTGTCCAACTTCCATCCACTTAGTCCCCTCTCCTCCATTACTCAGAACAACCGCCATACCGCCAGGATGTTCTTCATCTCCTAAGCGCGTCCAGCCGATAGTATTGGCGTGATCGAAATAATCGTATTGGTCGCCATAAGCATAGGTTTGACGAGCATACAAAAATTTATCAATTAGCCATTGATGACTATCAAGCCAAATCTCATACTCATTGCCATCTGGGCCCTTATCCTTGTAATGAGCGCCATAGTAATCTGCATAGAAGATGCAGGGATAACCCTCACTTCGCAGTAGGATCAACGCATAAGCTAACGGTTTAAACCAGCTTTCAACTACAGACTCCAACGACTGCAAGGGTTGAGAATCATGATTGTCAACTAAGGTAACGGCTAAAGCAGGTTGCTGTTGGACTAAGGTGTTATCAAAGATCTGCCGCATGTCGTAGTCATTGCCCTGTTTGCTGGCAGCGCTAAAATTATAGTGTAGTGGCGCATCAAACAACAGCACATCGCCACCGGTCAAGCCAATGAAATGGTGCAGCGCTTCAACTTCATAAGACCAGTACTCACCGACAGCAAAGAGATTGCGACCTGCCTTTTGGCGACAGTGAACCAGCCATTCTGGGAAAAAGTTAGCTCTAACGTGTTTAACAGCATCAAAACGAAAGCCATCTATATCTGTGGTTTCTACAAACCACTCACCCCAGCGATTCAACTCTTCGCGCACTTCTGGACTCTGCATATCCAGATCGCATCCCATGAGATAGTCGAAAGCGCCTTTTTCTAGGTCTACATTGTCATCAAAATGTTTATCTTTGAACAGATAAACTGCGTTCTCACCTTCGTTGTAAACGTTGTAATCAACTGCATCGAAGTGCCACCAGTGCCATTCCATATCGGAGTATTTGCCCTGACGACCTGGAAAGGTAAAGTGAGTCCACACTTTAATCTTTTGCATCTCACCAATCGGCTGGCGGCGATCGTCTGGATTGTAGGGAGTTGCTTCCACCTCTTCGGGTTCGTCTGCACCTAACTTGTGGTTGAGGACAACATCAGCATAGACTCGAATGCCAGCAGCTTTTGCCGCTTTGATAGCAGCGATATACTCGTCTTTTGTACCGTACTTTGTCCGAACCGAGCCTTTCTGGTCAAACTCGCCTAGATCGTACATATCGTAGACCCCGTAGCCGACATCATACCCACCCCCTGTTCCTTTGTAAGCTGGGGGCAACCAAACAGATGTAACACCTGCATCGGCTAAGTCTTTAACTTTATCTTTAAACTCATTCCAAAGGTTTCCATCTGGAGGGATATACCAATGAAAGAACTGCATCATCACACCATTTAGCTGAGACATGTGTATCCCTTTGGGAAGATATATTGTTAAGTTTAATTGTTATCATCAAGACTAAAATTGAATTTATATTTTGCGCTTCCCCCTCAAGAGATAAAAAAAAGTCTCTCAAGAACTGCGCTCAACTTACATTGTCTCCTTCTGTAGATGAGAGTTCTTCTGCTAAGTTTTTCTGGAGTGCTTCCAAGACTGCGATTGGGTCAGGGGGTGATTGCATCAATTGGGCTTCCGAATCATGCCGATTGCTCACATTAGGCAAATCGTTACGCAGTTCTTCCAATAGAGCAATAATCTTGGCAATTTTTTGCTCGGAGAGCAGGTTAAGCTGTAGCATCAATTGCGCCCGCTGTTCGGCAAAGTTTTCTTGGCGAGTTTGTCTCACTAGCACTCCAGTTGAAATCACCAATGCAGCTGCGTCTAAGCCTTGACCTGACCAGCTAAATGAGGGCAGGTTGAATGGCAAAAGGTGATCAAAAAAACTGCCAAAAATCCATAAAGCCAGTATGAATAGCAAACTATACAAAAATGTCGATCGCCCAAAGAATGTAGCGATCGCTTCCAGTATCCGCTGGTGGCGGGGAATATCTCGAACTTCCTGCGTATGAAGTAAACTAATCGCTTCAATATTTTTTGTAATCGGGTCTGGTAATGGAGCTGTGAGAACTTGATTGCGAGCGGCTTTCTCTTGGAGTTTGTTCGCACCTATGAAGTATCTGTTGTCTGCGTTGTCCGTCATGCGGCAACTCCTGAATCTGGATGTACTAGATTATTGCTTATCTTGTGGTGCGATCGGCGAATAAGCTTTCAACACGAAAATATATGCAAACTAAATGTCCAACAGCTTATCTGTATTTTTCTAACAACTGCGGAATATAGTCATACCCATCTACACCGATAACTGAAACAATTTTAGGGCGGTGTTGTTTTAATAAACTCTGGAAAGCTTCTACCCCTATTTGTCCCTGAATAATTGTTAGTAACCCCGCTACTTGACGCCATTCGCGAGAGGCAATTTGCTCTAAAAGATACATTCCTAAACTACCAGTATAAATAGCTTTCTCAGCATTTTGCAATTGATAGTAAGCTTCGGCTAAAGAAGCTAAATTTCGTCCTTGGAGATATAAATCACCAGAAATTTGCGCTGTTTTAAAGCCATTTTCCAGATATTGAATTGCAGTTTGGGGTTGTTCAATTACTAAATAGGCAATGCCTAAACTGCTAAAACACAAGGCTTTACTTTGAATATCACCTAATTTATCTGATAATTTTAAACCTTGTTCTAAATAATTAATTGCTGCTTCATAAGTTTCGGGTTCAATTTGTTCTAGTTCTTGGGCTTGCATGACTTCGCTGTAACCCAAGTTTACTAGTGCATTGGCTTCTCCTGTCCGAGCCTGCTCCGCAGGAGCTGCGCTAACGCCTGCTTGCCGACTTAGTATTAATGCTCGCTGGCTGTAGTTAATTGCCTCAGCATAATTTTTCTCTTGGACATAGGTGCGGCTGAGGTGATTGAGATTGGCGATTTCACATGGGCGATCGCCTGCACTCCTAGCGATTTCTAGCGCTTGCAGGTGAAAATCAATAGAGCGTTGATATTGTCCCAAAGCGCGTTGAGAATAGCCTAAAAGTGTCAAAATCCGCGCTTTTTCTTGTGTTCCTTCGACTTTACGCAGAGGTTCATCCAAGTAATCTAGAGCATCTCGCAGATAAGTACCAGAAAAAGAGGCAAAAATTCCGCCATAAAAGGGAAAATAGGGACGCTGGGCAAAGGTTCGCAGAATCTGAAGCATAATTTGAGAGCAAGCATTACTAAACTCTGCCCCAATACTCCCAAAACCGCTAGCTAACTGACTCCAAATCACTGCAAAAGTCAAGAAAGTAGAAATAGATAATTTTGGCCCTGCTTGAATATCGTAGGCTTGTTGGTCAAACCAGTTAACTAAACCTCTCTGCAAGTACTGCAAAATCAATGCCATTTCTACCCAATCGCTGAAAGTGACACTACGCTGCTGTGCTGCAAATTCAATTGCAGATTCCTCCATCGCTAAAGCGCGAAACAATCCTTGGGACAACTCACCATTGACTTGCTTCGCCCAACTCGCCCAGGGGCCGCGTTCTCCAGGTACGCCGCCAAAACCTAGTGATGCTTGATTTTGCTCATACATCCAGCTGAGTAAATTGTCTTGCAAGCGTTGCCAAGCAGCTAAACCACGAGTCATCCCTGCGGAAAATTGCTGTAAATCAGCATCGAGTTGGGCAAATTGCTGCAATGCTTTCGCCAACTGCTGTAATTGTTGCAAATTTAACGGATGCTTTTGATTAGGATCAGTAACACGTACAAATGCAGCCAAGCGATCGCCCACAGATGCTGTGGTAATTTCCGTTACCGCAAAAGTAATCGCTTCTGTCGCTTTATTTTGCTCTTGCCACCGCTGCCATTGACCTTGAATCGTTTTGATTGCTCTTAAACTCCGTGTTGCCTTCGCTTTTTTGAGTTCATCTTTTTCCTCATCTACCTGTTTTTGGATAGCATGAGTGCGATCGCTCAAAGCCAATTCAAACACTTCCCCCGTTCCAGAAGTGATTTCCCTAAACAGCATTTGATACACTTGCTCCACAGAGCTAATCTTGCCCTGAAGAGTAGTGGCGACAATTTCATCAATTAAAGCAAGGTAGCGATCGCGCAACGGTAAAGAGTCTGACACTTTAGCTACTGGAGTGAAGTTTCATTTTAATTGTAGTGGGGATTGGGGATTGGCGATTGGGGATTGGCGATTGGCGATTGGCGATTGTTATTGATTATTCTCCGCGTCCCCGCGTCCCCGCGTCCCCGCGTCTCCCTCATCTCCCCCTACTCCCTACTCCCTACTCCCTAGTAAAGCAATCGCCTGTGGTAAAATCCGATGCTCCTGAATTTGAATGCGGGCGTGGAGTGTTTCGGGTGTATCGTCTGGTAGTATCGGTACTGCTGCTTGCATGATAATTGGGCCGCTGTCCATTTCTAAACAGGCTATGTGAACTGTGCAACCAGTAATTTTTACTCCCGCCGCTAAGGCTTGTTCGACTGCACGGGTTCCTTTAAAACTGGGTAGCAAGCTGGGATGGATATTGATAATTTTGTCAGGAAAGGCGTCAATCAAAACTGATGTCACTAGTCTCATCCAGCCTGCCATAATCACCAATTCCACATTGTATTGCTGTAATGTTTGTACAATTTGTGTGTCAAACTCTTCGCGGCTTTTGTAATCACGGTGATTCAATAGCACAGCCTCAATACCTCTATTCGCCGCCCTTGCTGCTGCTTTAGCTGAGGGATTATTGTAAATTAAAACTTGGATTTGAGCGTTTAGTAGTCCATCTGCGATCGCTTGAGCTACTACTTCAAAATTGCTACCATTTCCAGAAGCCATAATTCCCAGTTTCACGGGACTACCTCCAGAAAATGAACCATTGCTAATACTAGGAGAAACCAAGCTGGAGGTAGAATCAGGGCGAAAGGACATAACAGCACGTAGGGAAAATGTTAGATGCCAAAAATATATAGTAAGTCGTGGTTGGATAATGATACAGTTGCTGCTTGGATTTTTCTCACACCAGCGTTAATTTTATTAAGCTTATTTGTTATCTGGCCGATCGCCTACTTGTTTTACCTGAGTTTCACTGCTGGCAGTTTCACTTCCCAAGGTATTTATTGGATAGGTCTAAAAAATTACTGGCGCTTGCTACTCAACTCTGATTTTTGGCAAGTGATTGGCAACACCGTTTATTTTACCCTTGCAACCGTTATTCCGAGTTTAGTCATTCCTTTAGGGCTGGCAGTTTTATTAGACCGTTCTTTAGCCTTGCGGGGCATCTTGCGGAGTGCTTATTTTTTACCTTCAATCATCTCTCTGGTAGCAGCTGGTTTGGGATTTCGCTGGCTGTTTCAAACTGAGGGGCCAGTGAACGAATTTTTAAAATTAATTAACATTGCGCCAATACCTTGGCTAGGGGATATATTTTGGGCAATGCCAGTACTCATCATATTGAGTATTTGGAAACAACTCGGTTTTAATATGGTAGTGTTTCTAGCAGGGTTGCAAGCAATTCCTCCCAGTCGTTATGAAGCTGCGGAACTAGACGGGGCAAATGCTTGGCAACAATTTTGGCATGTCACCCTACCTGGGTTGCAACCAACTATCATATTTGTAATTGTCACCACCACAATTTTTACACTACGGAGTTTTGAGCAAGTTTATGTAATTACTGGTGGCGGCCCATTGAATTCGACTAATTTACTGGTTTACTACATTTATCAAGAAGCTTTTGGTCAATTTGATTTTGGTTATGCCGCAGCAGGTGCAACAGTACTGTTAGCAGTGACGCTGGTACTAGTGTATTTACAGTTACGAACTTGGAAACAAGAGTAGGATTGAAGTACGCCAAAAATGCACGAATATATCAATTGCTTTCGGCCTTTTTTCTTCATTGAAGTTCTTGATCTGGGTCAAACGATCGCTCCCCTACAATCAAGTCTATTAAGCCATTGATAAAGCGATCGCGCTCCAGGGGTACAATATCTCGACCGTGCAGAATCTCTTGAAGAATAATGTAATGCACAATGCTACCGTGAAAACATCTTGCCAACACCTCTGGATCGCCTGCTTTGAGATCGGGGTGATTGGCAAATAAATAACTCAGTTCTTCCAGCATCGGTTTTTCACCATTTCGCACAAAAGTCTGCGCCAGGGCCGGAAACCGACCAGATTCCCCAATAATTAAGCGAATTAGCGTAAACAGAGGTTGTTTACCTGACATTTTTTCCAGTGAGGCTGTTGCTATTTGCTTGAGGACGTCGCGCAATGGTAGCTGGAGTAGTTGTTCGTTTTCAAATAATCTACTGTTATGACTACCTAAAGTCATCTTCTGAATCAGGGCAGCAAACAAACCTGCTTTATCTCGAAAATAGCTGTAGAGGGTGGGCTTAGAGACTCCAGCCGCAACGGCAATCCGATCCATGCTGGCAGCCGTATAGCCGCTTTTGATAAACTCTTGCATCGCTCCCGCTAAGATTGTTCCACTCTTATCAACCTCTTTGTGTTGCGGTGACTTTTGGGGTTGATCGCTTCCATCTGTGAAATCACTCATCGAAAAATACATCCCACAACAGTTTAGTTGTCAGGTATTGACACTTTTTGTTTATTTTACTACACTGCTCAATATGCTTTACTACACGGTTTAGTAAAATACTAAATAAAGATTTTTGGCAGTTTATAGAATTCGTCGTTGATGAACCCAGTGGTAAAAATCAACACAGGAGATTTACACATGAACATGATTCACACCAGAATGTGGATGCGGCTGCTACTAACAGGTATTTTTGTGAGTCTAACTAGCCCGTCATTATCAGCACAGCCATCCTCCGTCACAGTCACTCTCAGCGGATTGCGTTCTCAAAAGGGCAACGTCATGGTTTGCCTTTGGAAACAACAAGACAAAGATTTTCCGATATGTTCCGACCGAGCATCTTTTCAGCACGTCACAGTGAATCCAACGGCAAAGGTTGTCACAGTGAAATTTGAAAATGTTCCATCTGGAGATTATGCAATTTCGGCATTTCATGATGAGAACAAAAACGGCAAGATTGATAGGGGTTTTATGGGAATGCCCAAGGAAGGAATTGGATTTTCTAACATGACTCAGGAACAAGGACGGCCGTCCTTTGAGCGAGCGAAATTTACCTTGGACGGCGAAAAGACAATTTCCCTCTCATTTATGTACTTGTGAAGATGAGTCCCTGGAATGTGTTCGTTAAGTCTTCACGACAAAAAATAGCATTGGCGAAGCCTATCCTATATACGATCGCAGGCATTGGGCTTTTGAGCTTGAGTTTGGCCGCTTACTGGTGGATGTGTTCGTCTACAGCTGAGACTAATTCTCCGGTCACAAAGACAACACCTGCGATCAAAACAGTGACGGCACTAGGAAGGTTAGAACCAGACGGGGACGTGATTCATCTCAAAGCACCCACCTCCACCCAAGAGAACCGTATTGAGCAATTGTTGGTAAAGGTAGGAGATCGCATCAAAGCTGGGCAAGTGATTGCAATTTTGAATAGCCGCGATCGCTTGCAAGCCAGTTTTCGCCAAGCACAAAAGGATGTGCAAGTAGCACAGGCGAAATTGCTGCAAGTCAAAGCAGGCGCAAAGCAAGGAGAAATTGCAACTCAAAAAGCTGAGATTGTGCGTTTGCAAGCCGATCGCCATGCCAGCATTGCCGCACAACAAGCAACGATAGAACGATTTCAGGCAGAAACGGTCAACGCAGAGGTGGAATATCAACGCTATGAAATGCTGTATCAACAAGGGGCAATTTCTGCCTCGGAACGCGACAGCAAACAATTGAAACTGCAAACAGGGCGACGAAACCTCCAGCAAGCACAGGCCGAACTCGCACGGCTTTGGTCTACGAGTTCTCCAGAACTCGATAAGGCACGAGCCACTTTAGAGCAAATCCGGGAAGTGCGTGGGGTTGATGTTGCCGTCTTGCAAGCACAATTAGAACAGGCGATCGCAGCGGCAGCACTAGCCAAAGCCTCTTTAGAGCAAGCATATATCCGTTCGCCACAAGCTGGAGTGGTGATGGATATTCATACTCGCGCTGGAGAAGTGATTTCTACGGATGGCATTGTTGAGATTGGTCAAACAACTCAAATGATGGCGATCGCTCAGGTGTACGAAAGTGACATTCGCAACATCCATCCTGGGCAATCCGCACGTATTAGCAGTAACGCCTTACCGAATCAACTACGAGGAACCGTCGCTTGGATCGATTTGAAAGTGCGTCAACAGACTGTGATTAATACCGATCCCAGTCAAAACATCGATGCCAAAGTCATCGAAGTGCATATCCGTTTAGATTCAGCCTCCAGCCAGAAAGCAGCAAAATTGACTAATTTGCAAGTAGAGGTACAGATTGAACGATGAAAAATTGGCTTTATCTGTTAGGTCGCCGAACTCCCCTGGGTTGGTTACAGTTAAGCCGCCACAAAGGACGCTTAGTGGTGGCTTTAGCAGGCACTGCCTTTGCCGATGTACTGATGTTCATGCAGCTTGGCTTTCAAGAATCGCTCTACGAAAGCAATACCAAAATTCGCGGCACACTCGATGCCGATATTGTTTTAGTTAGCCCCAAAGCCAAGAATACGCAGAATTTATCAACATTTTCACGGCGGCGACTCTACCAGGCAAGAGATATTCCGGGTGTTGCGGCGGCGCGGGCGCTCTATTCTGGTAACATAACCTGGAAAAATCCCGTAACTCGACAGGATGCAACCTTGCAAATTATGGGATTTGCTCCTGATTATCCGGCGTTTAAGGTTCCAGAAATGAACCAACAATTGGACAAGATTAAACTGCCGGATGTGGTGTTATTTGATCGCACTGCCAGAGGCAAGTACCAAAACACGATCGCCCAAATTAACCAAGGACAGCCAGTTACCACCGAAGCAGAAGGACGCACGATTACAGTGCGAGGATTGTTTTCATTAGGAGCTTCGTTTGGCACAGATGGCTTAGTGGTGACAAGCGATCAAAATTTTTTGATGCTGTTTCCCCGACGAGATGCAGGCAGTGTCAGCTTGGGATTGATCGATCTACAAGCAGATGCCGATCCACAACAGGTGGTGCAGCAATTGAGACAGCATCTTCCCAATGATGTCAAAGCAATAACAATCGCCGAATTTATCGACGATGAACAAAAATTCTGGCGTACTGAAAGTCCAATCGGCTTTATTTTTACGATTGGTGCGTCGATGGCGTTTGTGATTGGCGCTGTGATTGTCTATCAAGTCCTGTCAACTGATGTGAATGCTCATCTCAAGGAATACGCCACATTTAAAGCAATGGGATATCACCACAGCTACTTGTTAGGTGTGGTGCTTGAAGAAAGCATCATTTTGGCATTTCTGGGATTTGTTCCAGGGTTGATTGTGCCAATAGGAGTGTACTATCTGTCCGCCAAAGCGACTGCACTCCCCATTCACATGACGGTTTCGCGTGCAGTTACTGTTTTGATTCTGACCATCATCATGTGTCTTATTTCTGGTGCGATCGCCACCCGCAAGCTGCAATCCGCAGACCCTGCCGATATGTTTTAGGGTTCCTGAAAATATTCATCAGTTTGTTGAAATCTTATGTTTCATTTTTCAGATCGATTGTTTCTGATACTTTTAGGCATAGCTTTGATGCTGACATTGGGCGATCGCGCCGTTCAAGCTCAATCTTTGCAGCAAATCGAGACTCCTAATCAACCCTTGCCGTCAAAACCAGGTAATGAAACACCTGCTAAACCAACCAAATCTCGCCAATTAAAACGCTTTATTGGCATTGGGGGCAATATTGGAGTCAGCGGCGATCGCACAGGGTTAAGCGAAGGTGGAGTTGCAATGATCACCAGAAACGATCTGAATGATTTGTTATCGATTCGAGGTACTACAGTATTTGGCAATACTCGCAGTGATAATGCGATCGCCCTAACCGTCAATTTTCCAATTCGATCTGGTTCTGGAAAAGTGCAGCTGATGCCCTTTGTGGGTGGAGGTGCATTGATTTCGTCAAAGTCTTTCTTGAATGATGTGGTTGTGCGCGGATTGGTGACTGGAGGCATTGATGTGCCTCTATCACGCCAATTTAGCGCGACTACTTCAGTCAATGTTGGGTTTACTGAGACAACTAGTATTGGTGTGCAACTCGGAATTATGTATGGATTTTGAGAAACGATGCAACCATTAATTCCAGTGCTTTCCATTCAAAATCTCAATCATTACTTTGGTCAGAGCGAACAACGAAAGCAAGTTCTAGATCAAATCAATTTAGATATTTACAAAAGTGAAATTGTGATTATGACTGGCCCCTCTGGTTCGGGTAAGACCACGCTGCTCACGCTGATTGGGGGGTTACGAGCGGTGCAGTTTGGCAGTTTGCGATTTCTCAATCAAGAACTTTGCGGTGCAACCCCAAAACAGTTGGTACAAGCTCGGCGGCAAGTAGGCTATATTTTCCAGGCGCATAACTTGCACGAGAGCCTCACTGCTCACCAAAATGTGCGTATGAGTTTAGAAGTTCATCCTCAATTCTCGCCTGCACAAATGAATGCAATGGCGGCACAGATGTTACAAGAGGTTGGCTTAGGCGATCGCCTCCATTGCTATCCAGAAAATCTTTCTGGTGGTCAAAAACAACGAGTGGCGATCGCACGGGCGCTTGTGGGTCGCCCCAAACTGCTACTCGCAGACGAACCCACCGCTGCCCTTGATAGTAAAACTGGACGAGATGTGGTGAATTTGATGCAACACTTGGCACAAGAACAAGGCTGCACCATTCTTTTAGTTACCCATGACAATCGGATTTTAGATATTGCCGATCGCATCGTCCATATGGAAGATGGAGTACTAATCATGGCTCAAAGGGGCTGATTACCGTGATTCACTTAACAACAAATCGCACTGCAATTCGCAATTAAAAAACTTAGATGCAGCAAAGCTTTCAGGGTTTGCATCTGTATCATATTTTTCGTGAAATGGTATAATTCGCTATTACACAAGCGAAGTCCACCTCCTTTGGAAAACACGGAAAATC
>NZ_JCACKM010000026.1:0-57570 GCF_059505385.1 Desmonostoc vinosum | reverse complement strand
CGCTTTTCCACCCCTGGCTAAAGCCGAGGGGCTACCAAGCTCTCGTACTATTCGCATGTTTGTTATTTCTCTACCTGCCTCCCTGTTTAATGAGCGTAGTCGTACCCCTTTGGTGAAGCAAGCTACGCGTAGCGTCTTTGAAAGCAGAAGAAGTGCTGCTCGCTTATTCCCCTCCCTGCTGGCACTGCTAAAGATACAATGACTTCAATATCCTGCTGCCAAAGTTGTTCGCCCTATGTTGCCAGTCATCTATTCTGACGAGTTTCTTGATCACGAAACGGGAAAATATCATCCAGAGAGACCAGAACGTTTAATAGCGATCGCCACTGCACTCAAAGAAGCTGCCTTTGCAGAAAAAATTGCTTGGCGATCGCCTACACCAGCACCAGAAAAATCATCTTTGATGTCTCTGTTGCTTAATGCACATACACCTGCATATGTCAAGAAACTTGGAGAAATTGCTTCTAATGGCGGCAGTTATTTAGATGGAGATACGCCAGTTTCCCCACGCAGTTATGATGTGGCATTGTTGGCAGTGAGTGCGTGGTTAGATGGAGTTGATGCTGTACTGGCAACGGCAAATCCAGCTTTTGTACTGGCGCGTCCCCCAGGACATCATGCCGAAAGTGATACAGGAATGGGCTTTTGCCTATTTTCTAATGCGGCGATCGCGGCTTTATTTGCCCTAGAACAACCAGAAATCAATCGCGTCGCCATCTTGGATTGGGATGTGCATCACGGCAATGGCACTCAAGCAATTGTGGAAACTCATCCGCAAATTGCTTATTGTTCTCTACACCAATACCCTTGCTATCCCGGCACCGGCAGAGCTACAGAGCGTGGCTCTCATGATAATGTGTTAAACCTACCCATACCTCCTGGGAGTGATATTTCAATATATCAGCCGCTATTTGAGAAAAAGGTAATGCCGTTTTTAAGCGACTTTCAACCAGATTTACTCATCGTCAGTGCTGGCTATGATGCTAATGCGGCCGATCCTTTGGCAAGTATCAATTTGCAGCCAGAAGACTATGCCTTGTTCACTGATTATTGTTTGGGACTAACTCGGAAAATTCTGTTTGGTTTAGAAGGCGGCTACGATTTATCAACACTCGCTCAATCAGTTGCAGCGACAATCGAACGCTGTTTGATTGAAATTTGGTAGAAAAAAGTTGCATATTAAGCGTTCCCTATTCCCCATTATTTAATATATAATGATGGATTGTGTCGAATTAAAGCAAGCCCATGCCTAAACTCAAGACTCGTAAAGCAGCTGCGAAACGATTCCGCGCCACTGGTACCGGTAAAATTGTCCGTCGCAAAGCTTTCAAAAACCACCTTTTAGAACACAAAACTTCAAACAAAAAGCGTAAATTGTCCAAAATGGTACTTGTCAACGAACGCGATGAAGAAAATGTGCGCTTAATGCTCCCTTATTTGTAACTATTTCAGGAATTAAAAAAATATGACTCGGGTAAAACGCGGTAACGTAGCTCGTAAACGCCGCAATAAAATTCTCAAACTAGCTAAAGGTTTTCGCGGTTCCCACTCAACTCTATTTAGAACCGCCAACCAACAAGTAATGAAGGCGCTACGGAATGCCTACCGCGATCGCAAAAAGCGCAAACGCGATTTTCGTCGCCTCTGGATCACCCGCATCAACGCCGCTGCTAGGCAGCACGGTTTAAGTTACAGCCAATTAATTGGCAACCTCAAAAAAGCTGATGTCCAATTAAACCGCAAAATGTTGGCGCAATTGGCAGTCCTCGACCCAGCTAGCTTCAGCAAAGTCGCGGAATTAGCCAACCAAGCTAAAGGATAAAGGTGGTAACGGATGAATAACCGATGTAACAGATGGCAAACAATTAATCCGTTACATCTGGTATTATCCGCTACCTTAATTTTTATTTTGTGCTTTCTCTATGTAGCAATTCCAAACAGCGCATCTGCCGCAGAAATGTCAGAAATTCAACTGCGGGGCCACATCAAAGTTGCGGTCAAAGATAACTTGCGTCCTCTGGGATTTCGAGATGCCAGCGGCAATTTACAAGGCTTAGAAATTGATTTAGCAAAGCGTTTAGCAGCTGACTTACTAGGTAAGGCAGAGGCTGTTAAATTTAAACCCGTATTAAATCGCGATCGCCTATCTGTAGTCTTAGACAAAAAAGTTGATTTTGCGATCGCCAGAGTCACAGCCACCGAGTCACGCGCTCGTTTAGTTAGTTTAAGTGTTCCCTACTATTTTGACGGCACAACATTAGTTACAAAAAATACATTAATTCAAAAAATTAGCGATTTAGCAAAACGGAAAATTGCCGTACTCAATAATTCCAATACCATTGCTCAAGTGCGGTACTATGTGCCCAACGCCGAATTAGTTGGGGTAAATTCCTATGCAGAAGCGCGAGATTTGATAGAAAACAATAGTGTAGATGCATTTGCTGCTGATGCCACCGTCTTGAGTGGTTTGGTGCAAGAATATCCCCAATATCGACTACTAGCAACTAAGCTATCAACCGAACCATTGTCTGTAGTTATGCCCAAAGGATTGCAGTACAATGAATTGAGACAACGCGTAAATGAAGCGATCGCTCGTTACATAGCAAAAGGTTGGCTAAAAGAACGCACTCAATATTGGGGCTTGCCGTAAGATTAGGAAGAGTGCTGAGTTAGTTGATAATAGATATAGAAGTAACTTTAATATTTGTACTTGGAAAACAATGGATGGCAATCTAGCAGTTGTTTATCTCTCGATTTTGGTAGGTATACTCATAATTGCTGTTGTGAGTGTTTTTCGGCAAATTTTCAAAACTCGCAAGATAGAAAGTTCCTTTTCTAAATTGCGAAAGAAATTAGAAAAAGAAAAAGGAACGGCTCAAGAATATTATGAGTTGGCTAGTATTTATTCAGAGAAAAAATTGTTTTCTCAAGCGATCGCATTGTTTCAAAAAGCACTCAAAGCTGCTGAAGAAGAGGAAGAAGAAAGTATTGCTCCTATCTACAACGGGTTAGGTTATGCTTACTTTGCTCAAGAGCAATATGACTTAGCAATTCGTCAGTACAAAGAAGCCGTAAAATCTAAACCAGATTATGTGACAGCATTGAATAATCTTGGTCATGCCTACGAACGGAAAAAATTAAATACTCAGGCATTACAAACTTACGAAGAAGCATTAAAATTTGCACCCAATAATACTACAGCCAAACGCCGTGCAGAGTCTTTAAGACGCTTAGTTTCAGCATAATTATTGAACTTTATTCAATAGTCTTTGCTTGACCTCACCAGAAATAAGCGGTAGTTGTGGAAGCCGCGTCTCTTCAGAGCGCGGAGGAAACAACACACGAGCGGATTTATCCGCCTAACTCTTCCAGGATCTCCGCGATTTC
Source organism: Desmonostoc vinosum (assembly GCF_059505385.1). Classification (NCBI taxonomy): domain Bacteria; kingdom Bacillati; phylum Cyanobacteriota; class Cyanophyceae; order Nostocales; family Nostocaceae; genus Desmonostoc; species Desmonostoc vinosum. Next base: position 54,183 of record NZ_JCACKM010000026.1, on the reverse strand, counting down.
TGGTGTATAATTGAATGTAATCACATGTGAGGTTTTGTTTCGTGGAACAAGTACTGACCATAGTTTGCAAGCTTCAACCGAGCGCCAAACAGGCATCGCAAATCGATGCTCTGTTGCAAGCGTTCTCGGATGGCTGTGACTATGCGAATCAGACCGTAAAAGCGGGTGTGACCAGCAAAACTACGATTCAGGCACAGGTCTATCAAGATTTGCGCGAGAAGTTCCAACTGAGTGCAAATCAGGCTGTACGAGTCTGCGCTCGTGTAGGAGCGAATCGAAAGACTGCCAAGCAGAAGAGCAAGCCCGTCAAGGTGTTCAAGCCTACATCGGCGGATTACGATGCCCGAATCTTCTCGTTTCGTGAGAAAGATTGGACGGTAAGCCTGACTTTGATTAATTGCCGCGAACACATCAAGATTGATGCTGGCAACTACCAGAGAGGCAAGTTGAAGGGACACAAACCGACCTCTGCTCAACTGTGTAAACATCGTGACGGGCAATACTACATTCATATCCAACTCAAAGACGAAGCGCCTGAGCAACTGTTGGCAAAGAACGCGCTAGGGGTTGACTTTGGGCGTAGAGATATTGCCGTGACTTCTGACGGGGAGCGATGGGACGGTAAACCCATTCAGAACGTCAGAGACAAATTTTCCAAGGTCAGAGCGTCGCTCCAAGCAAAAGTCTCGAAAGGCACAAGAACCACGCGCCGTAGGGTGCGGAATATCTTGAAACGGCTGTCAGGAAGAGAGCAACGCTATCAAACTTGGTTGAACCACACTATCAGCAAGCGTGTCATCGAAACCGCTAAATCTCAGAGCGCCATTGTCGCAATCGAGAATTTGACGGGAATTCGAGATAGAACAAACCAGCAACCGCGTAACAAAACCGAGCGCAGACGTTCTAATTCGTGGGCGTTCTGTCAGCTTCGTGCATTCCTGGAATACAAAGGCATCAAGGAAGGCGTAGAGGTTGTAGCGGTGAACCCTGCCTACACCAGCCAAACTTGCCACGTCTGCAACCATATCGGATTGCGGAGTGAGAAGCGGTTTAAGTGTGGGAACTGCGGTTGGCATGGTGATGCGGATGTGAATGGGGCAATCAATATTTCTAAACTTGGGGCAGTGTTTGTAAGCCTGCCTGGAGGCTCAGTTTTTGCTTGTTCTTTGCAGAATGAGCAAAGGCTAGGGCTACTGAAAGCCCCGTCTCTTTAGAGCGGGGAAGCTTACTCCATACACTTAACTGCCTGTAGACATAGTACATCTGAACTATATAGCAAACTAACCTGTTTAGTTTGCTAACTTACACTAAAATTATTTATTGATAATCTTGTCTACTAAAAACATCTGATTATTTCAGTGATTTTCATATTTTTAATTAAAATTTTAGCTATGCTTAGAGGTTATTTATAAAGTAAAAATAAAATTACCTTAGTAGCGTTGCACAGCTAAAACAGTGCATTAAGTAGGAAGTTGCAATCATTTGTCAGACGCATTTAGACTTCGCTCAATGCTCGCTCCCTGAGAAGACGAGGGTTGAGCGGAGTCGAAACCCGGCTACTAAGGAATTTTGATATTGTTGCTCGTTTTTGATCATCATGGTTTCCACCTTTGTAAATCTATAGCAATAATTCCTTTACGCGTATTCGTCCTGGTATCAAATTGAAAAAAATCTATGTAGGCTTGTCCTAACTTAGTAAAATTAAAACTCTCTGTGTCTTAAAACACAGAGAGTTTTAATACCCTCGTCGCTAACAATAGTTCCTATATGTCGAAGTGATAACGGATAGCTCCAGTATTTAAATCATTGTTAATCTCAGCGTACCCCATCCTGGTTGCTTCTTGAAGTAACTCTTTCAATTGTTCTGGTTCTAACTCAGTGTACATAGCTGCTTGAGCAATCGAAAGTGTTCCATTGTGTTCCTTAGCAGCCTTAAGCAACTTCTGCATGGGACTAATTGGAGATGAGGCTGCTGGCTGTATTGCTTCTTGCAATTGTTTAAGTTGTGGGATATCGCCAATGTTCAGAGTAATTGATTGATTAACGCTAGGGTTTGCACTACCATGTAGTCCTCGTAGATAAATATTACGTTTTTCAACCATATCCGGAACAAGAGCTAAATCAATTAATTGACCAATACCAAATAAACCAAATGTGAAGAGGTATATCAAACCACCACCAACTTGTCCTGTGTAAAATCTTTGCCCGCCACAAACACCAAAAAAACACAAACACCAAAAAAGGTATGCGATACCTGAATTAACTTGCTGCATAACTTTATATTCCAATATTCCACCAATACCTGCTATATAGTGTTCCCAAGATTACATGTGAAGCTAACAATTAATTAGACTGATGAATTTGCAATTTTAATTTTGATATCGGTTTCTAAATTTATCGGTTTTTATGCTTATGCATGGAAATAAGTAACTATACATTTGTTATGGGAATTTCAAGGATGATTAAGAAGCTACGTTTTTTCGTGATAGCAATTACCTGTATTGTTATAATTGTCATTTCACTAGGGTTTATAGGAATCTTATCTGCCCAGCGTCCCTCTATTTTCCATCCCTTAACGGCGTTAACAGAAGGAGAAATCAAAACTGCTGTTGTAGTCATCAAAAAAACAAAAACGTTAAGCGAAACCGCAGCTTTTGGGATGATTGCTTTACAAGAACCAGATAAGAAAGAAGTATTAAATTTTACTAATATTCAACCTATTACAAGAAAAGCTTTTCTGGTAATCTACGATCGCTTGCAAAATAAAACCTATGAAGGAGTTGTTAATTTAAACACACAAACCTTGAGCTACTGGAAAGAAATACCTAACGTCCAACCTGCAATCATGAATTCAGAGTATGAAATAGCAACGCAGGTGGTAAAAAACGATCCCCGATGGCAAAAAGCAATGCAAAAACGGGGAATTACAAACTTTGATCAAGTTAAAATCAGTTGCTGGGCACCAGGAATTCTCAATCAACAGGAACAAACCGCAGGTAATCGTCTGTGTCGCGCCTTATCTTACTACCAAGGCGCTCGTTGGAACTTTTATAGCAGTCCCATCGAAGGGGTATTAGTCACAGTTAATTTAAACACAGGTAAAATAGCCAGTTTTACTGATAACGGCATAGTTCCCTTTTCTCAAGAAAACTGGAATTATGATGTACAGTCATTAGGTAAATTGCTTTCAGCGCCTAAAGCCTTGAAAATTCTGCAACCCAATGGCACAAGTTTCCAAATTAAAGGTAATGAAATTAACTGGCAAGGTTGGAAGTTTCACTATTTAATGCATCCCCGTAGCGGGTTAGTGCTGTACCTTGTAAGTTACAACGATGGGGCAAAAGTTCGACCAGTGTTATACCGCGCTAGTCTGTCAGAGATGGTAGTACCATATGGTGATCCTGATCCGACCTGGGCGTTTAGAAATGCTTTTGATGTTGGCGAATATAACTTTGGTTCCCTGGCAACCACAATGGAATTAGGTAAAGAAATTCCTGAAAATGGTGTTTTACTAGATGCTGTGCTTGCTAATGAACAGGGAGAACCTTACGTAGTACCAGGGGTTATCGGTATCTACGAGCGAGACAACGGTATGCTTTGGAAGCATTATGAATATGGTACGCAGCGTAATGATGTCCGTCGCAGTCGGGAGTTAGTCATAACTATGACTGCGGCAATTGACAATTATGACTACAGCCTCAATTGGATTTTTCACCAAGATGGTACTTTAGAGGTACAGAATGAACTAACAGGTATCGTCTTGGCACAAGGAACCCCTGACCAACAGCAATCTAAGGATAATTCCTATGGTCGGTTGATAGCTAAAAATATCACAGGGGTAAATCACCAACACTTTTTTAACTATCGTTTGGATATGGATGTAGATGGTCAGGCGAATTCTGTGATGGAAATGAATATTAAAGCCTTACCAATAAATGAAAAAAACCCTTTAGGAAACGCCTTCTCTGTAGAGGAAACCCCGCTAACAACAGAAACAGCTGCTGTGCGCGATGTTGATATGAAACACAGTCGAGAATGGATGATTGTTAATGCAACTGAGAAAAATAATCTAGGAGGAGCTACTGGATATATGTTAATGCCAGGAAGCAACTCAGTATTTTTTCCTGTGGAGGGTGCAAAAATCCGGCAAAGAGCAGGCTTTACCAATCATCATGTTTGGGTAACGAAATATGAGCCAGAAGAACTCTATGCTAGCGGTGATTATCCTAACCAAGCTCAGTCAGAGACTGGTTTACCTAAATATATTTCAAATAACGAGTCTTTAGGAGGTCAAGATATCGTGCTGTGGTACACGATGGGCGTCACCCACGTACCGCGACCAGAAGATTGGCCAGTGATGCCAGTTCACCGAGTTGGTTTTAAGCTTGTTCCTAGAGGATTTTTTAATCGCAATCCGGCTATAAATTTACCTGAATCGATGATAAAAGGGAACAGGGAATAGAGAATGGGGAATTGGGAGTGCTGTTAGCAGTAGCAGGGCGTAGCCCGTGAGGAGTGAGTGTTTGTTATTTCTACCCCTGCCTCCCCTGCCCCTTTCACAAGTGTAGGTTTTTCACATTCAATCCGAAAAAGCCCATTCTTTCGTTCCAAAATCTTTCTTTGCGTCACCGCGTCTCCCCGTCGCGCAAAACGCAAAATATTAAAAACCTACATCTGTCAGCCCTGCCCCCTCTCCTCTTTTTAACTAATTTGCCGTAAGTCCCCCACTGAATTCGGTACTCCGAATCAGTGGTGGGATATAAGGCGGGCTGCGACGATTGCATCTTTGAGCAATTCTTCCCGTAGGGAAGACAGGGAAAAAATGTATGAGGAGTAGCCAAATATTTTCGGAGCAATGTTACTGAAATATGTATATAATAGTAACAGGTCGATATTTGGAGAAGTTGAGATGAGGCGACAAGCAGTAAAAGTCAGGTTGTACCCCACTGATGAACAAATTCAAGTGTTAGCTCAACATTTTGGTTGTGCGCGTTGGTGGTGGAACTATGGGTTGAATCAATGTATTGAAACCTACAAGGCAACTGGCAAAGGCTTGTCTCAATCTGGACTCAATTCTTTATTGCCAGGACTCAAAAAAGTAAAAGAAACAGAATGGCTAGGGGAATGTTATTCACAGGTTTTGCAGTCTGTAAGCCTCAACCTTAGCCGTGCGTATCAAAACTTTTTTGAAGGTAGAGCCAAATATCCAAGATTCAAATCAAAACACCATCGACAATCAATTCAATACCCCCAAAAAGTCAAACAGGTTGATAGTTGCTTGAAGTTTCCCGGTAAGTTGGGAAGTGTAAAAGCCAAAATCCACCGACCTCTGGATGGGGCAATTAAGACTGTAACTGTTAGCAAATGCCCAACAGGTAAATACTACGCATCAGTTTTGATGGAATACGTTCGCGTAGCGTCTGTGACAGGAGAAGGTGATTACCCATTAGCAAAAAAAGATGGGAAGACTATTGGAATTGATTTAGGAATCAAAGATTTTGCAATTACCTACGACGGGGATAAAGTATCCAAATATTCCAATCCGAGACATCTATCTAAATATGAAAAGAAATTAGCTGTCAAACAACGCATTGCTGCACGAAAAAACAAAGGTAGCAATCGTCGTAGAAAAGCTAACAAGATTGTTGCTAGGGTATACGAACTCTTTAGCAATGTCCGCCAAGACTACCTACACAAATTATCTAGAAAGATAGTTGATAACTATCAGATTGTTGTAGTCGAAAACCTAAACGTCAAGGGCATGATGACGCTTGAAGACTCGCTAACGCTTCGCTATCGTAACCATAAACTAGCTGCATCTATATCTGATACAGGATGGGGAACCTTTGTGAACTTTCTAAGCTACAAATTAGAGCGTAGCGGTGGAAAGTTGATAGAAATAAATCGATGGTTCCCCAGTTCCAAGCTTTGCTCTAATTGTCATTATCAGATATCTGAGTTGTCGCTAGATGTGAGAACTTGGACTTGCCCAAGTTGCGGCACTCATCACGATAGAGATGGTAATGCAGCGATGAATATTAGAGCCGAAGGGATCAGAATGCTGTCCTCAACGGACACTTACTACAACGGGGGGAACCCCCGCAACGTAGTGTCCTCCTCTGGGACGGGGGAGGCTAACGCCAATGGAGAGGATGTAAGACCAATTCGCGGGCGCAAATCCAAGATGCGGCAATCTTCTGTGAAGTTGGAAGCCCACACTGTACCGTCAGGTCAGTCTGGGTAGTTCACTATGCTGACTCCATCTGCTCAATTGCCTTTATATGGTAGAAGAATCTTAGTGACGGCACCGAGGAATTATGCTGCTAGATTTTCTGAGCAGATTATTCAAAAAGGTGGTTTACCGATTCTTATGCCCACCATTGAGACATGCTATTTATCAAATTACGCTGAATTAGATATTGCTCTGAGTCAAATAGATACATTTGACTGGATTGTCTTCACCAGTAGAAATGGCATCTCTGGATTTTTTCAACGTATGAATGATTTGGATATTCCCACATCTATGCTGCAAAATTGTCGATTGTGTGCTTTGGGAAAAGACTCAGAAAGCTTGCTGTCTTTTTGTGGGAGAGTTGATTTAGTTCCACCAGAATCTAGCCCAGTTGGAATTGTGGCAGAATTAGCCAAAATTCCCAAAATAAATCAGCAAAAATTATTAATACCTGCTCCAGAAGTTGTAGGAATCGTTGAGCCGAATGTGATACCTAACTTGATTTCAGAGTTGCAGAAATTAGGCCCGCAAGCTATTCGAGTACCTGCTTATCTGACAAAGATTTTAGATAAAAGTATCTATGAAGTTGAACTAAATCTAATCCGTCAAGGGATGATAGATGTTATTGCCTTTAGTAGTACAGCGGAAGTGGAAAGCTTTTTGAAGATGGTAAACTTCCCAAGTGATTATGAGCATTCTATTATTGCTTGTTTTGGGCCTTATACAACTGCCAATGCTCAAAAGTTAGGCGTGAATGTTTCTGTTGTGTCAAAAGATTTTAGTTCGTTTGAGGGTTTTGTAGAGGCTATTGGGGAATTTTTACTTTTGATGTCAAAAGAAAAAGCTTGCTCATAGTTTACATGAACAAGCCTTTAGTGACTGACTAGACCCAATTACTTACGTGATTAACAATTTGCTCAATTTGTTATGGCGATCGCAATCTGCAATCATCAGCTTATACTAGATTAACTTTGACGACTCTATTCTTTTCTTCTTCTGCTTTAGGCAGTGTCAGATGTAATATACCATCCTTATATTCTGCCTTGACGTTGGTGTTTTGTATCCGGGCTGGTAAAGGAATCACGCGCTGAAATTTACCGTATTGGAATTCAGTTTTGACTACACCTTTGTCTTCTATTCTCAATTCAGATTTGCGTTCACCGCTGATATAAACAGCGCTATCTGTCACTTGTAAATCTAAGTCTTTCGCTGCAATTCCTGGAAGTTCTAGTTTGAGATGGATTGCTTCTGCTGTTTCTTGTAACTCAGCGGCTGGAACTTGAGTAAGATTCCTTTCAGCAAATGCTGAAGGTAGCATTTCTTCATCAAACAAGCGATTGATTTGGCGTTGTAGTGTGTTCAATTCTTGCCAAGGATTCCAACGTGCCATAGTCATATGTTTACCTCGTTATAATGAGTACTTGTTTTCAATCACTTCAGGATTTAATTCCTTGCTTTGTTTACATAATATTGAGAAATAAAAGTGGTGTAAATTCGGTTTTTATCACCTGTTTAATGATGATTGCCGAACCATAAATCAATTTGTTAGCAGGTACGGTAAACTCTACTAGTCAAATAGGGAACAGGGGGTATAAGGTAATTCTTGGTAAAAAATAGTGTATAAAAACAGATTCAACGAGAGGCGATCGCTAGTAAAATCAAACTAATTACTGATGATAAAAAATGCTTAAAATTGCCTAAGTCACGGTAATTTTTCGACTTGATTTTTCTTAAGTTGATAGGCATAATAAAGTACTTCTCCTGTCGCAACAGATATGTCAAATGGCTGGATTTACCTCTTAGCAGCAATCCTCTTTGAGGTTGCAGGCACAACTTGTATGAAATTATCACAAGGATTTACTAAGCTAGTTCCTTCAGTGTTAATATTCGTCTTTTATGGGCTTTGTCTTGGTTTTTTAACGCTTTGTCTCAAAAGGATGGAGGTAAGTATTGCTTATGCTGTTTGGGCGGGATTGGGAACCACTCTCATTGCAATTATTGGTATTATCTGGTTCCGTGAAGCTGCTACACTCATCAAACTTATATCAATCTCTTTGATAATTGTAGGTGTCATTGGCTTGAATGCAAGTCGGTGATCTTCACAGGCTAGAGGCTAGGGTATCCCCTGAGTGGTACGGTATAACCATAAAAAATACCTCGTCTATATGGAAATAGCGAGGTAAATTAATTCACATCAATAATCTGATTATTGTTGCAATATTCCGTTAGCAAAGCAAAATCAGACAACTTAGCTAAATGCTCTAAAAGTGTAGTAAACCTTAGTAGATATAGCCCACAAGTAATTGACCTTCAATACTTTAGCAAAGACAACTAAAGTACTGTGGTCAAATTGGCAGTTTTTTTATACATTAGACCTCTTGCAAAAGTCGGATACTCGCCAGAAAATAAATTTTCTGGCTGATAACTCAAGTCGGTTGAAACCGACTAATAACAGTATTTTTAGTCCGTTTCAACGGACTTTTGCTGTTAGGCAGAGACTTGAGTCTCTGACGGTTCAAGTATTTTTGCAAGAAGTCTATTGTTTGTGTAAAGACGCGCCGTTTGCAGCGTCCTTACACGTGACTCTAAATTTGCAGTAGTCCCTCTGGATTTACTGATAAAAGCGATCGCCTTTGCAAACCCTCACGATGTAAAATTTCATTAGCTGCTAACAAGCCACTACTAACCGCCCGTTCCATTAACCCACAAGGAAAGGGCATCTTTACCCAATCTCCAGCGAACAATAAGTTAGAAACATTAGTGCTAGTTTCTGGACGTTCTGCATAACTATTAGGTGGATACCCCGAAAAGTTATGCTGATTCACCAATTCTCGGTGCAATATTTTCGCTTGTTTTAACTCAGGGACAATTTCATACAGTTCTTGTTCAAAGGTAGTTAATAATGCTTTCTGATGAGGAAATTGTTTTTCTTTATAGCAATAAGCATGTAACTCCACGACGCTACCACCAGTACGTTTTGCCCAGTCGATGAATTGTTCTTGAATGCGGTGATAAAGAGTAATGCTATCGGTTAATTGATAGCCTGATAAGGAAGTAAAATCACTTTGTTCCCACTCAAAATCACGATCAAACCAGAAACGACAAACGGCAAAGGGATCAGCTATACTCAAATTCTCAACTTGCGATCGCACTTTTTGATCTACATCACCACTAACTCGCTTTAATAGTTGCTGTACTCCCGGTACATCGGTAGCCAAAACATAATAATCTGCTTGAATTATTTCTGATGATGGAGATGTATGATTAATTGCAACTAATTGCAAATTATCATCTTGCCGTTCTACTATTTGAAACTTAGCTAAGTCTCGCTGTGCAGGCCCTTTTACAACTTTACCATCAGCGGTAAACACTGCTCCATGACAAGGGCAATGAAATTTACCATCGGCGGCTATTTGTACACTACAACCTTGATGGGTACAAGTTAGAGAAATGGCTTCTTTACCCCCAGATGGAACTGCAAATACTTCATCTGCTGTACCAAAATACTCTAGAGATGTTGACTGCAATGTCTCTACATAAGGATTCCGCTTTACCCAAAAAGGAACATGATTTTGACTGTTACCAACATGATATTTTAGAGCATCAATTTTACCTTGTATGGTCGGAATTTCGCTTACAGTTGTATCTGTAATAATTTTACCGCCATTACTTTGAATTGCTTTAGCAATTGGTTGCACTAAGCTTGTTCCCATATCGTCTTTCGTGCCATTAAAAGCTAATCCTTCTGGATTGCCAAAAAAATAAAAATGGAAAAACTGCATGAGTTCTCCTACACTCATCATGTCTGGTGCATTCAAACTAGATTTGGCAAATGGGAGAAAGTACAAGTCATACAAACCTTGGGGAAATTCTGTTTTTACCCAATCAGCAACTGATATATTATCAAAGCGTCGATAATTCTTTTCTCGCTGAAAACCAGTGATTGCTTGGAATACTTGTAAATGTTTGATTTTTGTCAGATTAATTCCCCATTGAAAGCGGTTAGGAGAGGCGATCGCTAAATCTATAATATTCCAAGGAAAGGCTGAACTACTAGGGCGAAATATCTCTGGTTTGTATTTGGAATTGCGGTAAACTACAGAGTAAAAATTTAGCGATCGCCAATGATCAATTATTTCTAATTCTGATACTAAACTATTCAGGTTATAGTATTGCGGAAAAAAGCCATGGAAGCCATGTTCCATCATGAAGGTTTCGCCAGCAGCTTCTATTTGCCAACTAGCAATTTTGCCGCCGAGTTGCGGGGATTTTTCTAATAGTGTCACTACAAATCCCCGCTGGCTTAATTCATAGGCGCAAGCTAAACCTGCTAAACCAGCCCCAACAACTACAACAGTTTTTTCTTGATTCAACATCCGTGGAAGATTGAGAGTATCTTTTTGAAAAACTGCTGGTTTAGGCTTAGTAAAGCGAGAGTATCCTGTTAATCCTGCGATCGCACCAATCCCAAATAATTTTAGCAGTGTACGACGAGAGATAGTAGATGATTCCGGCAAAGTAGATAATTGACTCATTGGTAACAAAGTTAACTCTTCACAAATGAGGGACTGGGGATTAGAGACTAGGCACTAAGCTGTTGTGCTTTTAATTTGCATAGTTCAAACCACTAAAAAGACATGGGGATACGGAGACGCAAAGATGTAATTTCAATGACGATTAGCTTAGGAAATAACTTTCTTGATACTCAATTCCCAATTCCCCAACTTTCAAAGCCTACATTTCTATTTGATCAAACATAGATTTACAAAACTTGAGGTAATAAATTACAAGATTATTTGACAGTTTAATATATTATTTAATAATTGACTACTGAACGTTAGGTAGATTAAGGATGGCAGATAACCGCCGCTGTACGAAAGAAGAATCTTCTAGTGGGCGAGAACGGCTGGTTGATGAGGCTGAAAGATTATTTCGCGCACGAGGCTATAATGCTGTCAGCATGAGGGATATAGCTTTTGAGGTGGGAATTCGTCAGGCATCGTTATACTACCACTTTCCTAGTAAAGAGCAGCTTTTTGTGGCTGTCACCGAGCGGATGTTTGAGAGACATCGTGCAGGGTTACAGCAGGCAATTTACCATAATGGCAGTGATTTGCGATCGCAACTTCATGCAGTTTCGGGGTGGTTTCTTTCACAACCTCCCATTCATTTTTTAAGTATGTTCCACACTGATATGCCCTGTTTGGGGGAAGATAATATGCAAAAGCTTGCAGTTTGTGTAGAACAATCTGTTTTTGAACCGATAAAACAAACCTTCATCAAAGCACAAGAACGAGGTGAAATTCGCTATACTCGTCCCGAACTGCTAGCAGGGTTCTTTTTATCAGTCATGGAAACCATTCCCTTCGTCACCACCAAACCGAGTGCTGTCTCTGGGGAAGTCATGGCGAATGAAATGATTTCTGTTTTGTTGGATGGACTGAAAGTGTAATTTGGAGGATGGGGGGATGAGGGAGATGAGGGAGAGAGTGAGGGGACGCGGAGACGGGGGGACGCGGAGACGCGGAGAATAACAAATGACAATTCTCAATTCCCCATTCCCTATGGCTATTCCAAGATATATAGTTTTAATCGTAGCGATGTTAGTGAGTGGGGAAAATCGGCAGGCGCTTGCAGACTTTCAGGTTTCCACTCAAGATGATGTTAGTGAGATTGTTATAGACGGTGGGTATGCTAAATACGGTAATTATGTAGATTCAACCGTAGTGGGAGTACCCACGCTCGAAAGTGTGCAGGCTGTTGAGTTTTCCCAGAGAATTATCAAAGATATCCAAATTCGTTTTGTTGACGATCAAGGTAAGCTAGTAGATGATCAAGGTAAAGCGATCGCAGGACGTACTCAAAAAGATTTTATCCTCAGTCTTTTAAAGCTCAAACCTGGTCAAATATTTCGTGAGGATACACTTAGAACTGACTTAGCGCGACTTAGAAGGTTAGAATCATTTGATGAAGTCAAGGGTTTCTTTGAAGAAGATGCATCTGGTGTTAATATCATTTATGAAATCAAAGAGCGTCGTTTTCCTTCTCTGAATTTTGGGGGTGGTAATAGCGATGATATTGGGCTTTATGGTCAGGTTGGTTATGAAGATGCAAACATCAGCGGTCTGAACGATAAGCTAAATACAACTATTCAAATCAGCGGTAAAGATGTCCAGTTTAGTAGCCAATTTGTTAGCCGTTATCGTCCTGGAGAACCAAACCGTTTAGGTTACAGCATAGGCGCCCTTCGAGAACGAGATTTATCTGATACTTTTGACGAAGATATCAAACTAGCTAATGGTGATAGAGTAAGAGAAGGCAGATTTGGTGGTTCTGTAGCAGTTTTACGGTCTTATGATGATTGGGATGCAGCAGTAGGTCTCAACTACACTAGGATTAGTCTACGCGATCGCGATTACAATGTTGTACAGGTAGATGAATTAGAAAATCCGCTTTCCCTGAGTGGTACTGGTATTGATGACCTATTTACAATATCCTTAATAGTATCCAAAGATGATCGCGATCGGCGTAAAAATCCGACTCAAGGGTCAATCCTCACCTTCAGTACCGAACAAGCAATACCCATAGGACTAGGCAGTATTTCCAGCAACCGCTTACATGGTAATTATATTCAGTATGTGCCAGTCACTTTAATAGGGAATGGTCAATCAACAGAAAATCCAGAAATGGTAGCTATAAACTTGCAACTTGGCACATTCATAGGAGATTTCCCACCAGCTAATGCATTTGCTCTCGGTGGACTCGATTCAGTACGGGGTTACGGTTATGGTAAAGTTGGCAATAGTCGTACTTATGGTTTAGCTTCTGTAGAGTATCGCTTCCCTATTTTCCAATCATTGGGAGGAGTTGTTTTTGCAGACTTCGCCTCAGATTTCGGTTCTAGCAAAACAGTGTTAGGGGAACCGGGTGTACAGCGAGATAAACCAGGAAGTGGCTTCGGATATGGGTTAGGAGTGCGAGCAAACTCACCTTTTGGGCTAATTAGAGGTGACTTAGGAATCAGCGACCAAGGAGAAATTAGATTAGAGTTTACCACAGGTCAGAGATTCTAATTCGTAATTCGTAATGACGCGACGCTCCTGTGTCGCTCTAAGCGAAGCTATGCCGCAGGCTTTACGCTGACGCTCGTACCTCGCTACCGCTGACGCTCGAGGACTCGCTACCGCTTCGCTAACGCTAACGCTATCGAGGACTCGCTACCGCTGCGCTAACGTAATTCGTAATGACGCGACGCTCCTGCGTCGCTCTAAGCGAAGCTATGCCGCAGGCTTTACGCTAACGCTATCGATGACTCGCTAACGCTACGCTAACGTAATTCGTAATTCGTAATACTTCGACTTCGCTCAGTACAAGTTCGTAATTCGTAATTATTTATTCTCCCTCATCTCCCCTATTCCCCGTTCCTGAATAATGAAATATTGGTGCGAAACTATAGCTGTAACTCAGCGCATTTTGATTGAACTTTTACGTCGTAGGCGCAGTCTGATTTTTTGGACGATTTTTCCCATATCAGTGTTAGTTCTCAGTGGATTTATTTTGGCAGAACGGGCAAAACTTCCAATATCTAATGCTTTTGAATATGCTGCACCTTCAACATTAGTAGGCGCGGCACTATTTTTTAGTTGTTTAGGTGGTAGTGTCGCCACCGTCGTTGCAGAAAGAGAACAGCAAACTCTGAAGCGTTTATTTATCTCACCTTTGAGTGGTATATCTTATTTTTTGGGAATTTTTCTGGCTCATACCTGCATTGGCATAGGACAAACACTTTTGATTTATACTATCGCTGCATTTTGGGGTGCTACATTCAAGGGTTCGATTTTCTTGGGACTAGCAATTATTTTCATGAGTATCCTCGCCTACGTTGGTTTAGGCTTTATTTTGGGTACACAGTTGGCGCGTCGTATCGAAGATGTGAACGCACTAGTAGCCGCTTTTGGAGTTCCTTTATTAATTCTCGGTGGCGCATTTTTGCCCGCTTCCTTATTTCCTCAAACACTACTTAACATCGCCAAATTTAACCCAATTTATCACATGAATATAGCTCTAGTAGCAGTCTCAGCGAGAGCAGAAAATATTGATAAAATCGCATCAAACTATTGGTTTCTATTAGTATTTGCTTTAGTAATGGTATTCGGTGGATGGTTATCTTATCAACGCATGTTAAGAGTTGAAAAAAGACTGTAATTAGTCACTTATTCCTCATCTGTCTCACCCTTCTCCCCTAAGCGCCCGCCGTGCTAACTTTGCATAAGTTTTCACCGTAGTATAAGGCATCTCTAAATCTTGGGCTATCATCTGTAAAGATTCGCCCATTTCTCGCCGTGCCAAAATTGTAGCCCAGGTAGAGGCAATTTTATCAGCGCGATCGCCTCCTGTACGTTTTCGTTGTGCAGTAAATAGCACTGTTAACTCATCTATGCGTTCTCCTAACATATTTGTCAGCAATTGAGTGGGTACGGTTGTTTCTTGTTCCACCCATTCCAAGCGAGTTTGTCCTAGTCCAAAAGTAGTTTTATGCCCTGTACCACAGTAGGGTGCAAGTTTTACCAAAGCATAAAACAATCGCGTAAACTCAGAATTCGCCAAAGCTGCCTTACTCAAACCACAAGCAATTGCCCCTGTGAACCCAGTCACCGAACCCCGCTTACCCGCCGCTACTTTCACCGACTCCAAACGGTGTTGGTGAATGATAACTCCCTCATCTATCCAGTCGAGAAAAGCTTCTTGTGCAATTGTCATACCCGAAAAGTCATTCCAGCGACGCAGGTAACTGTGAAAAAGATTAACAGGAACAGGCAGGGGAAAATGATGACCTTTACGACGAAAACTAGTAGGCGAGACAAAACTCAGATTAACGTTAGAATATTTTTCTGTTGATGACTGTAATAATTGCCCGTAGGTAGTCGGTGGATGAGCAATACTTACCTGTTTTATGCTCATAGGGGCATCTCTTAAATCTAAAATTGCTGGTAATTGGGCTAACCATTGACCGAGAAACTCTACTACTCTTTGAGAAAGAGCATTGATATGCCAGCGGTAAATTTGATTTGCTTCTAATTGCAACTGTCTGCCAGTGGGAAGGAGTTGACCTTCTAATGCTGAAATATTGAATGGCTTTTCTGACTCTCCATCATGAAGGTAGGTGGAAAGTTCAGGGTTGAATTGCCGTACTTGGTCAAGAAACCAAGCATGAAGCCCAATAGTGTACTGAGAGTATAGGGAAGTGGAGGTTATTGGCTGAAGGTCAAATACCAATCCTACCAGTTCTGTGTCATCAGTCCACGTAGGGATAGATAGAAAAGATTCTGATTTGAGCTTTGCTTTTGCTCTTGCCATTACTGGATGTTATGCAAATCATAAAGTATTATATTGTATTTCCATCCCCTTGCGGGGAGTAAGGTTGCTGAAAGTCGCAGCAGTACTATTGGAGTACGATATCTCTGGCAAGTTTCAATCCCCTTGCGGGGAGTAAGGTTGCTGAAAGAGCTTTCGCCCAAACAACTGCACGAAGTGATGCAGGTTTCAATCCCCTTGCGGGGAGTAAGGTTGCTGAAAGTTGAAGTAGTCGAACCTGAAGTTACAGTGCGATGTTTCAATCCCCTTGCGGGGAGTAAGGTTGCTGAAAGCCCCAGATCCCAATTCACTCAAATATCTGTACTTATGTTTCAATCCCCTTGCGGGGAGTAAGGTTGCTGAAAGTCAGAGTCAAGATTTTCTCCCGGCAGGCAAATTCATGTTTCAATCCCCTTGCGGGGAGTAAGGTTGCTGAAAGGTCTTCGTGTATGTCTAATGTGCCTGTATTTTGATTGTTTCAATCCCCTTGCGGGGAGTAAGGTTGCTGAAAGTTGAAGTAGTCGAACCTGAAGTTACAGTGCGATGTTTCAATCCCCTTGCGGGGAGTAAGGTTGCTGAAAGTCCGCCCTCTAAAAATCAATCCAGCAGCAGACTTCAGACATGATTTTGGCAGGACTCAATTTTTAGAGCAAAAATCGAGCTTGAAACACTGCCAATTGAAACAACTTGAAACTGAAACTATTGATTTGTCTAGGTTCTGGAGTTTGGCGGGGCCCCTGGGGTTTTTGTCCCCGCTTCGACCTGCCAAAAATTGGTGATTGGTAGATTATAAAGCGATCGCCTACACCTGTCGAGAAATTTCCATTAGTTCTTAATTATGCTGCTAATATCTGTTCAACCGTAAGCGTCAGTTCTGGGAAAGTTCGCGATACGATTCTATCTGTACTTCGGTAGGAAGTAAATTGATAAACTCCATGCTCATCCAGAAGATAAACAAAAACTGTTGGTACTTTTGGATTTCCCAAATAATTGCGGCTTCCGATAGCTAGATAATCTACAATCCAATATTCGGATATACCCAAGCGTTGGTATTCATCGAGTTTATCGATATAATCATCTTCCCAATTTGTAGATACTACCTCTACAGCTAATTGCAGTGGTTCTAAAAAGGCTGTGTAAGCAAAAGGGTTTGAGTCCCATCGTGCTTTATCTACAACACTGACATCTGGAAAGCGACCTTGTTCTTTACCTTCTGGGGTGAAAGTTCTAATCATAATTCTACCTGACACCCTGTAGTTAAGATGAAGACGCTCAACCTCTCTATCAAATTTTCTAGTAATCAAATCTGCTGTATTGTCATGCTGGCGTGTTGGTAGTATCCGCACAATATCGCCATTAACTAGTTCATAACGACCCTCTTCGGGAAAGTCGTACTCCAGAAATTCTTTAAAGGTGAGTTGTTGCTGAGGTTGTTTTGCAGCTAAGGTCATGGTCTGTTTTGAAAAACTGCAAATGGTTATAGTTTAAGGATACTGCGGGAGTTTGGAAAAGGTAAGGGGTGCGATCGCATGTATGCACGTCAGAAAATACCTGACTATTTTCCATGAATACATCTGAAACTGGTATCAACTCTTTGTGTTATTTCTCCTCGTTCTACTCGCACCAGATTTTCTCTAGTAGCTGCGATGGTGAGATATAGGGGAATTCCGCAATCAACCGCCGCCAAAACCAACGCCGCAGACAAAGTTTTTGTACCACCTGTATAGTCAGCAAAAATTTCATTGTCAGAATTTTCTTGTAGCTGACAAATATACTTGTATGGAAGGTGATAACATTCAGCTAAATCGTCAGGATTTTGGATGAGAATTAAATCGCGATCGCTTTGAAAATTTTCACCTAATTCGACTTGTGTAGGAATATTCGGTAATTTTTCGATAACTTCTGTACCGCGTCGCACTTCACAAGGGGTTCCCTCGCCAATTACTTGTGACTTGCTGCCTTTTTCACCATCTGAGGCAATAAAAATCACGCGATCGGGTTTGAGGCTGCGAATTGATGTAACAATAGGTTGGAAGGAACCACCAACTGTGGCTAAGAGAATTTTAGGCATAAGCTAAATTTTTATTTTAAGCAATAGCGATGAAAACACTATAAATTATATGAAAGTATAGTAGTCATAGTTTCAAAAATATGTGATTGCGTTTTTTGTTTTTTTTAATATAAATTCAATCAATATTTTCAATATGTGGTAATAGTGCCTGCCCAATTTCTTGTAATTGAGGATATATAGATTGGGCTTTTTGTCTAAGTTTGGCTGCTGTTTGAGGTTGACGCTTCATACCCACATGAGCAATATCATTACGTAACTCAGTCATGTGTCCCCATATCTTTGCTAGAACATCTGCCTTTGATAGAGCTTCAAACTGTTCATCACAATCACTAGGAGTAATAGGACGTGGTTCTGGTTTACGTTTCTCAACTGCATTATTTAAAGAATTTTCTACAGACTTCCGTCCTTTTTCGTGGTCAAACATAAATTCACTAAAACCAAAATTTAATACTAATATAGAAACTAACCATTCCCGAGCTAAAGTTACTGCTTGTACAACTTTATCTCGCTGAATATACCATTCAATCATTTGTAACTGTAACCAAAGATTTTCAACTAAATTAGATTTATCAGTGGAATCTTTTAAAGCAAATTGTCCATATTCTCCAATCATTTTATCTGCCAGAAGTGCAAACGGTTTTGCTCGTAGAGAAAAACTTTGTGCAGCTTGCTTTAAGGTTTCCTCTAACTGAGTAGCTGATTGCATAGTCTCAATTGGTCTAGTAATATTTAAAGCTAATGAAATACTCTCAATAGTTTCAGCAGCTTTTTTAAGGTGATTTCTTAATGGTCTGCTGCTGGGGTTATCGCGTAGTTCATTACCGGATGGAATAGCATTTTTGATTAAATTTGCTAATGCCTGTCCATCCCCTATTTCAACAAAGCGTTCGGTTGCTGTTAACCAATCAAGCATTCCTACAAATTCTGATAAATTAATTACTGGTGCTGGTATACTATCTCTTGCATTACCTAATTCCCATGCTCCATAATAAATAGCCTCAATTTTAACTTCCTTAGCTGCTTTCAGGTAAGCTGCAAATAAAAATACGAGAAATGGTAAAGAACGTAGTCCATGAGTAATATCAAAAATTACTGAATCATTGTCATTAACTTGTTCTGCAATAATTTTGAAAGTTTGCCACATTTCTTCAGTTGTTTCGCCAGTTGGTATATCAATCGGCTTTATACGTGGATCTCCCAATTTATCCAGTACAGGAAAAGTTTTTTCTTTTGCCTCAGTTGTGACACAGACTAACATAGTATCGTAGTCGCAAAACTGGCGTATTGCTTCAGCAAAAACTTCGCCTTTATAAGTTTTATTCTCAAAACTATACATAGTTTCACGTGCATTTATACCAAGAAAAGTAATTACTTTTTTCATAGTTAGTTTTTTTGATTTACTTCTAATATTGCTGTCTGTCCCATACCCAAACGGGTTTTCATTCCTGTACCCGCAAATCGTGCATATTGAACTAATAAATTAGCAACATTTGCCAATAAAGGGTCAACCCGGTTGAAAATCTGTAATGTTACATCGCCAATAAAGCCATTTACATAACCTTTGTTTAATGACAAACTTCGCGTTTGAATTTTGTGATTTTTGAGAATAGTAGCATTGCTAAGGTAAGCAATTAATTCATCACCTCCTAAATAAACAGGTGCAAAATGATTCCAGCGTTCTAACCAACTGCGAAACATTAAGTTTGGTACGGGTAGGGGTAAACTCACGCCACCTTGAGCAAAAGAGGTAGGAGTGAGAAACTGCAAGTCAAATCGCCTGATTGCTTCTGGTTCATTTGCTACTAGTTCGGTGTATAGTTCTTCATAGCTTGTGGTTTCATCTTCACGGTTAACAATATTAAACTTGGCACCTAAAAATTCCAGTGAATCTGAAAGATTAAGATGAGAAATAGCTTTTGCTGAAACTTGTTGTAATCCACATATAGATAATTTATAAAACTCCTCTGGATGAAAAGTTACAAAGTCTTTAGATGTGGATTTTAAACCCATGATTCCTGAGCAAGAAATAGAGGGTATTGCCTCGCTTCCCATTTCTATATATAGCTGTTGATGAAGTTGTTTTACTAGTTCCAACCCATAAGAACGAGGTAAAACTGTTGATTCGGATACGCCTAATGTCCAAGTAGAATGAATCAGCATGATTATAAAGTCTTGAATTTAACCCATCCTGGTACAAATTTGATTTCGCCATTCGGATTCATTACAGTTCGTCTAGATTTTGGGGCTTCAAAACCTGGCGCTTTTATACCACAAGTATCGCGGATTTCTGCTCTGAGAGTGTCGTCAAAACATAAACCAACTGTGGTTCCTGTCATGCCACTACCCCAACCTAATCTGAGGCTATAAGGAGATTTTTCTGGCTCGTAAAACTCACGGATATAATTAAAATCTAAGTTTCTATTAGATGCTCTAGGGTTATTTTCAATCGCTTGCCAGTAGTCATGTTCATAGTCCCATTGTTCTTGGGTAAACTCTTGACATATTTGCAAGAGTTCATCAAGGTTATTAAAAGGTAATTTCATTCCCTGTTTGTGCTTAAACCAGGAAAGCATTTCTGTATCTAAGGTGAGAGTAAACTGTGTGTGAACATTCCGCACCATTTCAGCATAAATAGGTGCTTTATACTTAGCCAAATAATCAGGAAATCTGCTAGAAATTATTACCTCAGCGATAACAGGTATATTAATAGGTATTTCTTGACCTTTCTTAGTTTTAATTTTATCCTCTAAAAGAGGTTCACAGTCTGTTACTTTGAGCGCTCTTAAAAAGTCTGTATTTGGCCCTTTGCCGGAAAAGCTTCTATCTTGATATATGAGACGAAATTCTGAAAACAAATTCTCCATAAACAGGTCATCATCGAGAAATTTTTGCTGATACTGGTTAAGTTGTCCTAACCTTTGTCTCAAGGTTTTCTCAATTTCGCTAACCCGCTTTGATGAGGGGACTTGATATTTTTCTGCATGTTTAAGTAAATGATATGCGATCGCAGTTCTAATTGCACCTTTAATTGAAGAGCCAGGAATGAATAATTGTCCCATACCAGTACGAATCATGGGACGTAAATCTGTAATTCTTTCGCTTGTCAATTTTTGGCTAATTGCGTCTTTAGGAAAAACTGCTTCTCCATTTGCGTTGATAGTATTCCACCAATCAGAACCAAATGCTTGTTTTAAAAGTCTGCTAATGTCCTGACGTTCTTCAATTGCCTGAATATAGTCATCTAAAAATCGTCCTCCCTTGTGGATTAAAGCTTTTGCTAGCGCCTCTTGATTGGCGAGATAGACTTTTTTATCTGTCTGCACATATTCAAAAGGATTCAATCTGGAGACAGACGAACCAATATGTAAAATAGGACTAGTTAACTGTATCTTTTTTGATTGATATAAGTCAGGTTTTTTGAGAGCAAATTCAGGAGAAGCCACCATGTTATTTATCCTGTGCTTGAATTGGCAGACTTAGGCTAATACCACTACGATAAATATTATGTTTATTAAAGTTATGAGGTGTAACATTTATTAGCTTTCCTTGTGGTGATGTGAGAAAAACAGAACCTTCGCTAAACATTCGCACCATTTGACGACGCAGTTGACTTTCTGCTATCCATCCACCCCGTTCTTGAATTTCGTAACAGGCGTTATTTAAAAATTCATCTGGTATGGATGACTCCCAAAATAAACTCATGAGGGTGTGGTGAGTTCCATCTGAATTTACTACCTGTTGCCAAGTTTCAGGTAATTCTAACCACTCAAGTTGAAATCTTCCTGCACCACTAGAACGTTCTCCTCCGATTCCTTCTTCTCCTAAAAAATGCAAGGCAGCTTCTAATTTATCTACTAATTTCTCGCCTTCTTGTGATAGCTGTAAGAGAAAGTATAAGCCAGATGGATTTTTATCCCACTCGAATTGCACAAAGCCAGTATGATATAGGTTTGTAGCTCTGGTAACGCGATCTACAGCAATTTTGGGAACTTTGTCAATTTTAAAGGATTTTTTGTATTCAAATGTTCCTAATTTATTTAGCTCTCCTTGGGATTTACCATTGGTTGTATAAGCAATTAATTCATCAGTATCAGCATCTTTTTCAAATCCTTGACCTTGATACCATCTTTGCCATACTTCTAAAGGCAAATAATTGAGTTTTTTATAAGTTTTGAAAAACTTTAGATCATCATCAGGGTAATTATGAGGAAATTTTAGTGGACGGGGAAGATAATAAATTGTGCGATCGCTTGCTTGTCGATATATAAATGTTGAACTTATTCTGAATGGAGGGATTAAGTTTGATTGTTCTGGTGTGGGGAACTTTTGTAATAATTCCTCCACTGCATGTTTACTAAATAACCTCGCATAAGCACTAATCCAGGCACTAAATAAGCTATCTGAACGAATGCGATCGCTTGTTTCTTCAATACCGATTCCTACTTCCCCAAAGTGAGCAGGACTACGCCCAAAATTGAGTTTAACTAATTTCCAAACACTCATGATCAATTCCCTGGCAGTAAACGCTGTTCAATGTAATCGCGCAAGCTTCCAAAGTTATCTAACAGTGCTTGTGTGTTGGCAGATTGCAACGACTGTAACCCCGACGTACCAGCAGGTGTATTGGTAATCTGACGGTATTGTTCCAAGCTGCGATAGGAAAACTCAAAGTTTTGAAATCTGACTTTGCCATAACCCCTAGAACCATGTCCACCGAGGGCATCATCTTCTAAAATGGCTAAAGCGATCGCAATATTTTGCACATCTTCTATAGCTTGCTCTGCATTCTCTACGGTATAAACTAATTCAAACTTAAATTTTGCTCCTGCTGGTACGCGTTCTAATTGTCTGGGGTTTGCGGCTGCTGTCACTCTATCAATACCGTTTTCAAATTTCCACTCAGTCATGTATAAACCAGTATCAACTCGTTCCAGTAATTTAATTGACTCATCTGATAAATGGCAATCTCTGACAATTAAACGAGCTGGTGCATTCCGTCCTTTAACTTTTAAGTACTGCTCTCGTATTTCTCCGTGTCCGATTTGAGTAGCTTGAGTTTCAAATCGTGCAAATCTATGTTCCTCACTACTATGTCTTATGATCATTCGCGCTTCAACATTAGGTACTCGCTCTAATCTCTCCTGATTAACAACATCACTCTTTCCCCAAAAATTAACGCCAGTCGAACCAAAAATTCTAGAAACCTTACAGTTTTTAGCACCATCAAATCTAACAAGTATTGATGAATTATCTGTTTTTATTTCTGTATAACCATCCACTAAATCATCACTTTCATAACGATAAGTACCGCTACCTCCTGGACGGTTTAGAGGTAATTTACATAAACGCTCCAAAATGGAGCGTAACTTACCTTTAATAGATGAACCCGGTAGATAAGGATGGCGATTAATAGGATTACGGATAACAGGTTTATCTAGTCCACCAATATCTAATCTTTCACCACCACCTCCGATATGAATACCTGTTTCTAACTTCAAATTACTGTTAATTATTACTTTTCCCAGTAATTCTTTTTGTTCAAAGTTATTTGTTGATAATGTCATTGATCTTCTCCTCCTGCTGCTTTATGGTAAGCAATAATTGCTTCAACTAATTGAACAAGTCTGTCAAAATCTTTTGTTGTTTTTACCTGTAGTATTGCTGCGTCCAATACTTGCTTAAAAGGAGCAACTGGCCCCAGATCTCTATTATTTTTTCGTTGTCGAGCCGCAGCATAAGCAAGTTTAGGTTGTAAGAGAATTAAGTCATCTTTAATAACATCAAATTCTCTTTTGTCATTTTTATCTAAATTAGATTTTAGACGTTTTACAGCATCTAAAAATTTACGTATTTGATTGGTTTTGAGCCGATTGTTAGCAAGTTCTTTACCAAGTTTTTCGGTATCATTTACTAATTCACGAATATTATATTCTTGGAAACCTGAATTAAAGTTTTTAATTTTATTAACCATTATTATGGCAATATCTTCACTGTGGTTAAATTGTTTAGATGTTTGTGTCATTTTATGATATGCGGTTTAATAATTCAATCCAAGTAGCGATCGCCCGAAAATACGGTGCATTATACGGACTTTTCAAAGACTTACGAAAAGCAACATCATCTAGTATTTTGTTGGGTAATCTCGCTAAAGTATAAGCAATCTTTGGTAGATGCAAGTAATAGCGAGTTCCTAAAGCCTCCTCTGATTTACTATCTTTAAATTTTTCTAGTGCCTGCTCTTGTATTTGTGCAGTTATCAACAGGTTATGCACAAAATTTCGAGAATAATTAACTCCAATATCTTGCTGTTCTAATCTCTCTACAAATGGTAGGATACCTAATAGTTTTGGTTGTGCTTCTGAATGCAAATATTGTTTGACTTCAGAATCAATTATGCTGAGATTTTGTATTCCCAGCCATTCATCCCATTTGAAAACTTGAGCGAATAGCCCTAAACTATCTCTACCATTTGCTTTAGCTGCTTCTTCAGCGTCTCCTGATGCTTTTGCAGCTTGATATAAGGGAAATTTAGCATCATCAATACTGATTCC
This sequence comes from Desmonostoc vinosum, assembly GCF_059505385.1. Taxonomy (NCBI): domain Bacteria; kingdom Bacillati; phylum Cyanobacteriota; class Cyanophyceae; order Nostocales; family Nostocaceae; genus Desmonostoc; species Desmonostoc vinosum. The sequence continues at coordinate 29,975 of NZ_JCACKM010000026.1, read as the reverse complement.
GCCTGATAGTGTAATATCTGGGTTATTGCCTGTATAAGCGCGGAAACATTGATAAACGTCAAAGGCAAATTCTACGATTTGATTCCAAGCTCCACTAACAAATAAATCATCACCTCCAGCGTAGATAAATAATAGATCTAGACGTTGATCATTTGGTGTTAGTTGTTTAATAGTGTTAGGAATATTTGCGTTTCTTACTTCTGCTAAACTATTGAGATGAACTTTGAAAAAATAGCTCATCTGCCGGGAAAGTCCAGCGAGTCTGGGTAAAGTTTGGTTAGCACCCAAACCTTTAGCAAATATTTGTCCTAACCGATCTACATCCATTCTTAAATAACCAACTCTCTCAATACCTTTAGCCTTCCGCGCCATTTCCTCAGCACGCATAAAGCCTACAGGTTCTTCTGTGTCCTCAGATTGCTCTTGACTCTGACGACCATAATTACCCAACAATAAAGGTAGAGCATTACGAAAATGCTTAAATTGATAGTGGTCTAACGTCCAATCATTTACTAACAAAACTGTATCAGAATCCTTACCTATTTGTTTCCAGTTTTTGAATAAATGGTAATGAATATTTACAGCAGAAAATTCGCCAACAGGCGGGAGTTTAAATGAAAGTGTATGTGATGCACCTGTAATGTTTTCTCTAGGCGATCGCACAATTGCTTCTACTCCAAATAACCGCCCTCCTAAATTAAACATATTACGACAACTGGCACAAGCTAAAACCGAATCTGGCTCTTTAGAATTCAGGGGTTTTAGTTTTGAATTTTCTACATCATCACGATAACAAACACGACATGGTTCATGACTATCGCGCTGTTGAATGAAGTCGTTAATCTGATTAGCAAACTTACGAGATTTGTGTACAGATAGCTGAGTAGTTGCATTTGACCAATGATCGGCAATTTTTGCAGTTGCAATATCAGCTAGAGGAAATTTAAAACAATCAAGAGCGAGAAAAACTTTACCTTGAAATTCATCCAAAAGCCATTTATTAAATTGCTGACGTACTTGCTCTACAATCTTTTTAGTTGTTTCTGTTCCATCTGCTAAAATATATAAATTGCCACCACCAGCATAAATTATATTAGTGCGAGGAAGATTTAATCTAGTTAATAATTGTTGTACTATTTCTTCTGTCACTAACTCTAAATAAAAGCTCCGTGCCCGTAGTGATTTGAGCGCCCCATCAGAAGATATCGTATATATAAACTTTTGAATTCCTGACAAATCACCTACTATCAAACTTAACTCACTTTGATTTTGATTGCCAGCAATACTAGCAGCAATAGCAGCAGTAGTTTTTGCTATATCTACCAAAGCTACATCAGATTCACCAAAGCTGAGACATGAGCCAACTTTTTCTAGAATCAGCATCAGTAAAGAAAAGTTTTCCCAGTTATTATTGATATTAGGTAATATGTCTGTGGTAATTTCTGCTTTAAAATCTGATAGTTGTTTTTCAACAGAAGCTAAATCTAGCAGATAATAAATTTGAGGATATTTTTCCTGATCGTTTTTAATTGTTTTAAGCTGATGATAATGTGCCTCTGATTTTAGCTTGCTAGTTTCATCAAGTTTTACGCTATCAAACAGTGAACGCAATACTCCTATTTTTGAATTTTTATTCCAGCCTAATATTTCTTTGGCTTTGGTGACTTCTGGATACTCTTGATCTAGAGGAGGATGAGTAAAATCGGCCCAAATAGCCAAGGAAGCGATCGCCTGTTGAACAACCTGTAATGCAACTTGAGAACTTGTCACCATAACAACTTTTGCTTACTTAAACTTCAAACAATATCAGAACAGGAATAGAAAGTAACAATGATCACTTATCTACATCCTTAACCACTACTCAACCCCGCCAAAGCTTGTACCATCTCACAGTTGGAAACATCCTCTTTACATTTGAGGTAATGAACACTACCAGTTAGCATGAGCGATTCAGTCGTAATATTATCTGATCTAACATCATATTTGCTACAATTGTTAGCAATTATACGCAAACCTAAAAATAATGAGTGACGTATCGGTACTCCTCACCCAGTAGCTTTAAAAGCATAAATAGTCATTACCTCAGTTTTTCCACCTATGGCTACATCATATATGATGCTGGAAGAGGCCTATTCCGGTTAACTAAACTGTACTGTGATCTGAGTGGAAAATCTCTCGTTACTCTCTGCGTCTCTGCGCCTCTGCGTGAAAATATAAATGTAACTTAACTAAAATGTTGATACCAATAAATTTAGTCAGAATAGATGAAGAACCAAAACTCAAGAAAAATTTAGGCGAATATAATTCGCTAGCACACAGGTGTAGGCGAAGCCTTCCCGTTCACGCAGCGTCTCCGACAAAAGAAGGGTAGTCCGCCTACGCAGACTAACTAAAAACTAAGTCTTTCAAACCCACGGAGGCGGGTTTTGTTTGTGTAGCCGCGATTTCTAATCACTTTTAAAACTTGTTTTTTCAATAAAAAACTATATGTTAGTAATTGAAAATTTAACCAAATCCTATGGACAAATAAAAGTTCTCCAAAATTTGAACTTGCGTATTGAATCAGGAGAAATTTACGGTCTCCTCGGTGCGAATGGAGCCGGGAAAACAACTACAATTAATATTATTTGTGATTTACTTAAAGCTGATAATGGTCAGATTACAATTAATCATCAACCTATTTCCGCAGCAACAAAAAAAATAATTGGCATTGCACCTCAAGAAAGTTTACTCTACAAAACTTTGACTTGTGAGGAGAATCTTAATTTTTTTGCCAAGATTTACGGCTTAAACCGAGAAACACGCCAGAAACAGATAACAGAAATTTTGACGGCTGTAGGCTTATTAGACAGAGCAAAAAGCCCGGTAGAAACCCTCAGCGGCGGAATGCAGCGACGGTTGAATATTGCTGTGGCTTTGGTACATCAGCCAAAGTTAGTCATTTTAGATGAACCAACTACAGGGTTAGATATTGAAGCGCGATACGAAATTTGGGAGTTGATTCGGCAACTCAAAAATCAGGGAATTACGATTTTACTAACCACTCATTTATTAGATGAAGCTGAGCGTCTTTGTCAGAAAATTGGAATTTTAAAAAATGGTCGAATTTTAGCTGAAGGTAGTTTAAATGAGTTACGCGCTTTGATTCCAGCATCAGAAATCGTGGTGGTGCAAACTACACAGGAAAAAGAAGCGATCGCCTGCGCCAAACAACACAATTTTACACCTCGACGTTATGGTAATGAATTGGCTTTCTGGCTACCCGAACCTCTGGAACTCAAAGAAATTATTTCACTGTTTGAAGGCATAAATATAGATTCAATTGCCCGTCAGCCTGTGCGTTTAGAACATATTTATTTAGAAGTAACGCAACAATTTTAAAAAGGTGTGATTGCATGTAAATGCACGTTTTTTCCTAACAGTGGATGTTGAAAAGCAAGCTCTCTAGCGTGCAGATGTAACCGCTTTGCAATTTTACCGCATCCATAAAGGCGATCGCCTAAAATAGTTACTCCTAGTCCTTGCGAGTCGGCAGCATGAACCCGCAATTGATGGGTGCGTCCTGTCAATGCTATAAATTCTACGCGGGTGTATTCGCCTGCTGTTGCTATCACTTGGAAGCTAGTCAAGCTGGGTTTACCATACTGCCAGTTAACTTGTTGATAGGGGCGATTTTGCGGATCTCCCCACAATGGCAATTCAATCATACCTTGGTTTGTGCTGACTGAACCCGAAAGTATGGCTTCATAAACCTTGTGAACTTGTCGCTGCTGAAACTGTTGACTCAGTTGTCGATAGGTTTGGCGATCGCGTGCTAGCAGTAAAATACCAGAAGTTTCTTGATCTAAGCGATGCACAGCCATCAAATCGACACCATCGGCTAACAGATGACGCAAGCGACTTAAGACACTATCTTGAGTTTCGCGATAACGTCCAGGTACCGAAAGTAGTCCTGCGGGTTTGTTTACAGCAATTAGCCATTCGTCTTCATAGAGAATAGGTAGTGGGGAGGACACGGAGAGGGGGAGACGCGGTGACGCAAAGAAAGAATTTTCTATGTCCCTGCATCCCCGCGTTCCCGCGTCCTGTTTTCGACGCAATCCCGAGAGCAAAAATCCCATCAATGGCTGACAGCGTTCTGCACACGCGCCGTAAAATTCTCCTGGGATTTTATCTTGGTTCGATGTTCCCCACCAAAATTCTGCCATTGCCAATGGTTTTAAACCGTGGGTTGCTGCATAGTGAAGCAATTTTGGGGCACAGCAATCTCCTGTACCAGTGGGTAAGCCTTCTGGCATCAATTGCTGTAATGATAAAGATTGCCCTAAAAAATTCGTGAGTGAGTAAACGGCGTGCATCTGAGTCTGAAGTTGACGAGACAGTGTTTTACGTCGTTGTTTGAGTTCACTAATCCGTGCATCTGCTACTGTAATTAACTGTCTGAGTGGCTGTAATGCTTCATCACGTTGGCGTTTGAATTGCCGCCGCTCAATTCCTTGCTGACGACTGGCTCCATCGAGTTGTTCCAGAGCAATAGTGAGTGCTGCACCAGTCAAAGTTTTGCAGATTTGCTGGCGTTGTTCGTGACGTTGATGTTTGCAATTGTGATGGCGATCGCTCATTTGTTGCAACTGCTGCTCAAACTTACGACACAAATTTTCATACTGCTGTCGTTGTGGAAGTTGCTTGAGGGTAATGAGTTCCTGTTTGATTATATCTAGTTCAGCCAAAGTACGGGCTTCTTCTAATGCCACTTGTTCTCTCCCTGGAATTGGCGGCACCCAACCCTCAATCACACTGCAACCATTCAACAAACCGGAGAAGGCTTTTAATAACCGTTGTTCGCCGTTGGACAGTTTGACAAGTAGTACCCCATACATCTTGCCTTCACGCGCGTAAAGGTCATCTTGGGCTAATTGTTGCATGAATTTGTCGGCGATCGCTTCCGCCAAAGAGGTGCGCGGTAGTCTCAGCAGTTCTCCACTTTGAGGACAATGCCCTTGATAGTAATAGCTAGGATACGAATCACTAACCGCAAAATCACAGTCAATAAAATCTGAAAGTGGGTGTAGAACTACCATAACAGCGGATTGGGGACTGGGTAAGAACAAAGGAAAAGTTATAGTTAGTGAGCGTAGCTGTACCCCTGCGCTTAAGCAAGCTACGCGTTAGCATCTCCGACAGCAGAAAGAGAAATATGAAATTTAGCCTTGACCAATTAGGGCAAATGTACTAGTCTGACCTCAGTTGTTTTGACGATACAAAAATGATGAAGTTCTCACATACCATTCTTTATGTTAGAGATGTTGTACAGTCGGTTGCTTTTTACGAAAAAGCTTTTGGCTTGAAACAGCGGTTTATTCATGAGAGTGAGCAATATGCCGAAATGGAGACAGGTTCGACAACGTTAGCATTTGCTGCTAGTGAACTTGCTAAATCAAATCTTGCTAACGGATTTCAAGAAAATAATTTATCTCATTTGCCTGCTGGAGTAGAAATTGCTTTTACAACTGATGATGTAGATACAGCCTTTAATCATGCTATCGAATCAGGTGCAACCTTAGAAACTGCACCGAAACAAAAGCCTTGGGGACAGTCGGTTGGATATGTCAGAGATTTAGACGGTATTTTAGTTGAAATTGCCAGTCAAATATAGGTAGGTAAATATGCAAACCAAAGCACCTTTTCCTCATAATCTTCTTAAAAATAAAGAAGTATCAGCTATTGTTGAAGCATACTTTGAATTTAATCATCTCAAACAACTTTATCGTCAGGGTTGGTTACAGCATGGTGTTTCGTCTCAATATTGCGAAAGTGTAGCTGAACATTCATTTTGTGTTACTTTATTGGCACTATTTTTAGCAGATACTTATTTTCCTGAATTAGATAAATATAAAGTAATTTGCATGGCATTGTTACATGACTTAGGAGAAATTCATGCAGGAGATATTACACCTTTAGATAAGGTAGAGGCATTAGAAAAACAGCATCTCGAACGCCTATCTGTAAATCAAGTTTTATCAAAACTATCTAGTGGTTCAACTTACTTAGCATTATGGGAAGAATATGAAATAGGAATTTCACCAGAAGCTAGCTTTGTACGTCAAATTGACCGCTTGGAGATGAGTTTACAAGCCAGTGTTTATAGTCAACAAGGTTTAGTCAATCCCAGTAACTTTTTTGCATCTGCTGAGAAAGTTCTTGCTAACTCCAACCTCTTACACATTTTAAGAGAATTGAAATCACTGTAAAATATAAAATAAAGCTGCTATAGCAGTATTTGAAGTATCCTTAAAATAGTAAAACTACCGTTTAAAACTCTAACTTTAGAAGAATTTCCGCAATTACCAGAAACGAAACCTGCTAGCGAATATATTGATGGTCAAATTACATAAAAGCCAATGCCGCAAGGAAGACACAGCACAGTTCCTCGTTCCTTGCTAACGCAGTCGCCTGCGGAGGGAAACCCTCCCGCAGCGCCGTCTTTGCGTCAGCCCTAATGATAAGTCTTCAAACAAACATGATATAATTCGTAAAAATTTGTAGAGACGTGCCATGGCATGTCTCTACATTAGAATTCATATTTTTCCCTAGTCCCCTAGTCCCCAGCCCCTAATTCTGCTCTGGCACGGAATAAGGGAGATGGAAAGAAGGTTTGTAATGTAGCTTGCCTTTCTGCTACGGGTTCTGGGGCATAGTTCCAAAGGCTGCTGTAGTAAAAGAAGGCTACCCCTAAACCTCGTTCTTGAGCAGCTCGTACTTGTGATCTGATTTGTTTCATTGGCGCTGGGTTGTTGCGTAACCCCGCCATAATCCCAACGCCGGTAGGGATGATTTGCTGTGCTTCTTGCATTTCTGGACGGGTAATCTTGTCGATAAAGCTTTGCAGATTTGGCCGATAAACTTGCACAATCAACTCATCTACAATACCTTGGCGTAACCAAGAGAGCCAGTCTTGCAGTTGAAATTTGTAAGCAAAGTTGTAGTAGTTAGGGGAAACCGAGAAAATTGCTTGGGGTTTTCTAGCTTTTACAATTTCATTTAGTTGTACCATGAACTGTGTGATTTTATCTGCCCGCCAACTTACCCATTCTGGATCTTGAGGATTGGTTGGAGGATTCTTCTTCATTTCTTGAGTGTACAGGGCTACCGTATATTGATCGTAGCCAAATTCATGGGGTAAACTCATGTGGTCATCGAACTGAATCCCATCAACATCATATTGACTGACGATTTCTAGCACGAGACTGCTAATAAACTGCTGCACTTGCGGATGGAAAGGATTAAGCCACATCACCTCACCCGCCGCACTGATTGATGTTTGGCTACCATCGCGCTTTTGTGTGAACCAATTCGGATGATTGAGTGCGAGTTCTGAAGTTGGGGGGGCCATAAAACCGAACTCAAACCAGGGAATCGCTAGTAAATTTTGACGATGGGCTTTATTAATCAAGTCTGCAAGAATATCATGTCCATCTGAGCCTCGCAAGACAAAGGGTTGGATGCCTGCGCGTTTTGCCACCGCGCTGGGATACATCACATACCCAGAATTCCACACCACAGGATAGATGGTATTGAAGTTCAACTGCCGCAACTTTTTAACGGCGTCTTGGACTTTGGCGCGATCTTTGAGGGTGTCAAAATCATTATTAGTCATCCACACTCCCCGAATTTCTTGGCGGGGTAGTTGTGCGATCGCAGGAGTAAAACTATTTACTAAAAGTACCGTTAAAAATGATATCAAAAAAAGGACTGGGAGGGAATGCTTAAGCCATCGCTGCCAATCTAAAGGCTTGAATAATGCATGAGCTACCCGCGCTCGCCATCCCATATTGTTGTGATGGAAACTAAATGTCATATAGTCTACAGAAATTTATGCTTACTAGAGAATCAGTGAATTGGTAGTCTTGCACTCAATGCCGAACATCAAAATCGCTGCCTCCAAAAAACTGAAGCAGACACTCACAGTAGAATAGTTGACGCATTTAGTAGGTCAATAGTGCCCGTTTGTTGCGTAGGGACACTCCGGTTTGATAATGTGGCGAACATCGCGGACTTTAAAATGAGCAGTTTATTAACAAAGCTGATGGACAACGATTTACTAACTTTTTTCGCGGCTGCTGGGTTGATGATCCTCTATCTATTCTTCTCAGCTTTCACCGAAATGGGTACTAAACTCCCCTGGAAAAAATAAACTCCCATACTTCAACTTCTCCTGTTGGAGACGCTACGCATAGCTTGCTTCCCCTTAAGGGAAAACTCAGTAAGATTTTCCAATTCCCAAGAAGACGCAAAGACGCGGGGAAGGAAAGACGCGGAGCGCGACCCTTCTCAAGGTCGAAGCACTGGTCAAAAGCCCCCGAATGCGAGTCGTGGAGGCAAAAAACGTTTTCCTTGCTTGAATCCCCTAGCTTTAGTTATGGGGACTCTCCGCGTCCCCGCGTCCAAACGTCTCCGCGTCCTCATCAACCACTTCCTCCGGGAGCGGGGCCCCGAGTTCCCCATTCCCCACTAAAACTATGTTCATTAAACAAGCATTAATATTGTTTTAACTTAGCTTAATATTAATAGTTATGTATAAACTATTTTACTGCAACTTCATAATTTAATCAAAAATCAATGTTAATTCATGTTAGATTGTAATGGCTGTAATATTATGAAAATCAATAATTATAATACACACTAGGGAAATTAGCAATGCTTAGACAAAGTTCTCACCAGAGAACCTTTTTCAAACCTTTAAATGATAGTGCTGCACAAAAATCTCATGCTCTGCGGTTAGTGCTAAAATCCTGCTTTACCAGACTAGTTGAGTCTGTGCCTTTTTTACTTGCCTGCGCTGTTTTTGTCAGCGTGATTAGCTTGGGGAGTCCTATCTTAGTTTTTTGTTTACTTTTAGGCAGTTTAATCGCAGTCACTATACAGCGAATTGGTCAGCAAGTGAATTTACCGAAGCGATCGCTTTTGTTATTACAAATTTTAGCAGTAGTCGTCATTCTCAGTTTATTTTGGTTAGACTATTTTGCAGCGCCCGCCCAAGCGCAATTTTTTAAGAAAGCCGAAGATTTTTTCAAAAACACCTTAACCCAAGGTGCAACAACAAACTCCAATAGCCAAGCAGCAGTTAGTTTAGTATTCAATGTCTTACGCGCACTTTATTTACTCTATATTGCCGTTTCCTTGATTGGCGTGATTAACGCAGTTCGTAAAGATGAAGATTGGCAAAGTGTTGCCAGAACTCCTTTATTAGTTGTTGTAGCTGTCACAGTTGCTGACATCCTTACAGGCTTTGTCATCGGCCCAGGTAATTAAGATAGTAGAAATGTCTCAAGAGCGCGAACAAGAATTTCGTCCAGTTAACCAAATTTTGGGAAGCCAACCTTCATTAGGGCCAATCCCTGCTGATCAAGTCCTTCCTTGGACGGTAATTTGTCTAACTTCTTACTTTATCATCAATGGAATTTTTGGTGGTCTTTTCCAAGATGAATTTCAAAAGTGGTTGTGGACTATATTAATTGCTGGTTGGGGAATGGGGACTTGGTGGATATTAACAGGTGGTAGGAGTTGGAGTTTTTTAAGCAAATTTATTGGTGTTCCCGCCTGGACAAGAGGCTTTGCTCGTTATCGTAGTTTGCTCGAAATTAGCCATGAAGCAAAAAATCGGAAAACAAAGCGTCAACGTCGCCGGAAATGAAACTAGATTAACACCATTTGAAGATGCTTTACATTTGGCGACAATGTTACGCGTCTGTTTGAATGGACGTGATATTGGCGCGTACCTTTTAACCAAAGGAACCCAAAAAGATAGGTTTTGCTTTGTTTTTGGTTTTGAATGTAAAGGTATTCACACCACCTTACGCCCAGAACAAATCGATACTATCTTCAATAATTTGGAAGCTGGCTTAAAAGATATCCCCAGTGGTGAAAGAATGACCTTGCACTTGGGATCATTTAGTTCAGATAGACATCGACAACAAGAACTAACATCGTTATTAAAAAAAACACCATCAAGAGACATCAAATATTTGTTGATGGCAGAACGGGCGCGAGTCAAAGAAATGACTGCATCTGGAATTCGCAAGCCTAAATTTCTCCGCATTTATGCAACCTACACTTTTGAAATCAATACAACAAATGCCGATGATTGGGTAGAAAAGCTTTTAGCTAAAGCTGAATTGTGGTGGTTAAAATTCAAAGGCGATCTTTCAGAAGTAGAAAACCAGCGCGTCGAAGCGATAATTACCAACGCATATCAACAAGGCTTTTCGCGTTGGGAACAACTTTTATCTAACAAAATGGGTTTGGATGTCAAACCCTTAACCGCAGAAGAACTCTGGGAAAACATCTGGAATAGATTTAACGATACACAACCAATAGAAATTCCCCAGCTAATTACTTTAGATGAATACGGACTCCACGAACAAGCTTATTCCGACTTATCCAGTACTAAATTATTGGTAGAAAACATCCACAGTACAACCTTATTAATGGAGTCTAGCATACCTTGTGCAGACCGTCGTTGGGTGAATGTAAATAATCGCTATATTGGGGCATTGACATTTTTAGAAAAACCCGGTGGTTGGCCAAATAAATCATCTCAATTGCGGTATTTATGGGAACTCTTAGCAAGAGAAACAGTAGTAGATACAGAAATATTTTGTGAATTGACAGCGGCTAATCCAGCATTAGTAAAAACGACACTACAACGAGTGCTGAAACAGTCAAACATGACAACAATCATGGCTCAAGAAAAGAGTAAAACTATTGATGTCAACGCTCAATTAAAGTTAAGAAAATCAGTAGCGGCACAAGAGCAACTATATGAAGGTGCAGTACCAATTTACACAGGGATAGCGATATTAGTACATCGTCCCAACGTCGAGAAATTAGATGAGGCAACAAGATATATTGAAAACTGTTTTCAACGTCCAGCACGAGTAATTAGAGAAACAGAATACGCCTGGAAGATTTGGTTACAAACTCTCCCCATAGTTTGGGAGGGTTTATTAGCAAAACCCTTCAACCGTCGTCAACTATATTTAACCAGTGAAGTACCAGGGTTAATGCCTTTAGTGATGACTAAAGCAGGTGATAAACAAGGCTTTGAGTTAATCGCTGAAGAAGGGGGAACACCAATACATATAGATTTGTTTAACCAACACAAAAACTTAGCATTGTTCGCCACAACTCGTGCAGGTAAATCGGTATTGGTATCAGGAATTTTAACTCAAGCCTTAGCTTATGACATACCCGTAGTCGCGTTGGACTTTCCCAAGCCCGATGGTACGTCTACATTTACCGACTATACAGAGTTTATGGAGCGGAACGGGGCATATTTTGATATATCCAAACAATCGAATAACCTATTTGAGCAGCCAGATTTGAGTTCGCTTAACCCAGAACAACAACGCGATCGCACCCTAGATTATATCGCCTTTTTAGAATCAGCCCTGTTGACAATGGTTCTCGGCTCATCTACAGAAAGCCAGTTATTAGCGCAAACAGTGCGATCGCTTCTTAATTTAGCATTAGAAGCCTTCTTTGCAGACGAGGGTATCAAAGAACGGTATCGCCTAGCAATGGCTGGAGGGTTTGGGACTCCAGCTTGGCAAAAAACCCCCACCTTAAAAGACTTCCTTTACTTCTGTTCACCAGAACACTTACAGTTAAATTCCTTGAGTGGGAGAGTCGAAGACGCCCTTAGCCAAATTCAACTACGTCTGCGGTTTTGGCTTTCCAGCCGCGTTGGACAAGCCATTTCAGCACCATCTAGCTTTCCCACCGATGCCCAACTTTTAGTTTTCGCTTTAAGAAACCTCTCCGACAGCGAAGATGCAGCCGTACTATCCTTAAGCGCTTATTCAGCAGCCTTAAGACGTGCCTTGAGTAGTCCAGCCTCGATATTCTTTATTGATGAAGCACCGATTTTATTTGAATTTGAGCAAATCTCCGATTTAGTTGGCAGAATCTGCGCTAACGGTGCTAAAGCAGGTATTAGAGTCATATTATCAGCCCAAGACCCCGACACCATCGCTAGATCCAAAGCCGCATCAAAGATTTTACAAAACTTGACAACACGTTTGATAGGACGTATTCAACCGGTTGCAGTCGATAGTTTTGCAGACATCTTAAAATATCCCCGCAAAATTATTTCTCGTAATGCTTCTGAAAGCTTCTTTCCTCGTAAAGAAGGTGTTTATAGTCAATGGTTATTGGATGATAACGGCATATATACATTTTGTCGTTACTATCCAGGTTATGAACAACTAGCAGCAGTTGCTAACAACCCCAATGAACAAAGCGCACGTCAACAAGCAATGCAAAATTACACTGATAAATATGAGGCAATTTCGGCGTTTGCGCGTCAGCTAGTAGCTTCGCTGCGTAGTAGTTGACTTTTTTTGTCGGGCTACGCCCCGCTTCTCTAACATGCATAGGCGCAAAGAAGACCAAAAATATCATATAAATATATGCGAAAAACAACTGTTTTGACTCTAGCTTTAATATCTCTGGCAGCCTTGCCAGTAGTGGCGCAATTTAGTGATACGTCGCAAGTTGGTGAAGTTTGGGTTGATTTTCAATCATATTCTCTAGACTTTCAAAATTACTTGAGAAATAATGCTAGGGATACATTAAAAAATGTCGAACCGCAAACTCAAAGTGCAATCAGCGGTGCTTCTGGAGAGTTGAATATACCTGATCCTATCGCGGCTGGACAGAGAGTTCGTAGCGATATATTTATCAATAGCATATCAGATAGGTTTGAGAATAATTCAGTAGTGCGAGCCAATTTAGTTAATAACGAAATCAACCGTTTAATCACCCGTGGGGCTGTGGTAGGTGCTTTGGGTGACGCTGGACAAATTCGGACAAAAGCGAAGTTAAGAAACACAGAAATAGCATTGAGAAATATTGCCGGATTTGCGGAAGAAGCTGAAGAAAAAAGTCAAGAATTGCTTGATAAACTGCCTATTATTGATTACGCTAAGCTTGCTGCTGATCCCGGCACTGCGCTTTTATCACAATTACTCAACACCAATCAAGCACAAATTCTTAAAATTCAACAAGAACAAGCAAAAATTGTGGGAGAAACACTTGCTCAAACAATACAAAATAATCAATCTATCCAATACTCTAACTTAAACTTAGCCAACATTTCCCAACAAGTAGAAGAATCAAATCGCGCCCGCAGAGTAGACGCATCCACAGAAGCTGCAAGACTATTACGAGCTACTTCTCAAGTAGAATTATTTGGGAAAACTAACGAAAATTAAGGATTTTTTACCTCACGCAGAGGCGCGGAGGCGCGGAGGAAGAGAGAAAGAAGAGAAACTTTGTTATAAAAACTCAAAACTCCTTTCTGCGTCTGGGGCGTCTCTGCGTGAAATTTCACCTAATTTTAATATAAACAAAATGCATCTCCTGACACCAATCCTCGCCCAAACAGACATAGACGAAGTACTCGGTAGTGGTGCAATAACTGCTCGCAGTATTGCCGAAAGTTGGGACAATCAATGGCTAGATTTATTACAAAATAATACTACTAATAATTTATATGGAGCGCTCACAAGTTTGGGTGTATTTTTTGCCGTCGGAACCCTGTTGTTTTTTATGCTACAATGGCTCAAAGATTTGATATATAACGATTATGGTCGTCCAATATCAGCTTTAATTTGGCCTTTTATTGTAGTCATTCTGTTAAATAATACCGGGAGTGGTAGTATATTATCTAACTTGACATTGGGAGTACGAAACTTGATCAATACTGTCAACCAGCAAGTAGTATCAACGGCAAATGCAGAACAAGTTTATCAGCAAGCACTAAATATGAGTGTTGCCGAAGAAGTCGCTGGTTCTCTGCTGCGTCCTTGTCAGTCTCTTACCGGTGAACAGCAAACTCAATGTTTTGTCAAAGCTAACGATAAACTCACCATTCTTTGGCAAGAATACCGCAATTTATATGGCAATAAAGCCTGGATAGATAGGTTAGAAAGTAAAGTAAATTACATTGCATACGGCACAGGCCCTGTGTCAGAAGCCTCATTTAATGCCTTGTTAGGTTCTACTATCCAAACAGGGATTAAAAACTTTCTAGTTTCCTTGCAATATGCTTTCCAGAATTTGATAGAAGCCACCATGTTGTTGATAGCAGCTTTAGGGCCCTTGGCTGTGGGTGGTTCTTTACTACCTGTTGCTGGTAAGCCAATTTTCGCCTGGTTGACTGGGTTTTTATCTATTGGCATTTCTAAATTTTCATTTAATATTATTGCAGTCTTGACAGCCGCTGTGATTGTCAATGGCCCAGGACAAGATGTGAATGTTGATCCTGATTTGATGTGGTTTATGATTTTTTTAGGAGTTTTAGCACCAGTTTTATCTTTACTTGTGGCTGCGGCTGGAGGATTTGCAGTTTTTAATGCTATTAGTAATACGAGTGAATTGGTGAAGGAGAGGATATAAGTTTTCGCACAGGAGATGAGTAAATGGTACGTCTATTAGAAAAAAGGAAACGAACAGCAAGTGTTTTGACACTATTTGCGATCGCAACTTTCAGTTTACATATACTAGTCTTACTTATATTTATCTTCCAAGGTGTGAGAATTCGCCAACTCAGCCTGAGAAAACCTCCCAACTTTGTGCAAATGCTAGATGGCAAATCCCTAGCAGCCACTAATGATTTGGCCAGAGAACCCGAAGCCATTCGGCAATTCGTTAGTAAGACGATGACATCAATGTTTAATTGGTCGGGAACTCTCCCAGCCAGAACTATTGAAGAAGTTTCCAACCCCAAACCAGATTTAGGCATTTTAATTAGAACATCTCAAGGTGGTAGCCAAAGAGTTAGTACTAGCAGTTGGCTGGCGAGTTTTGCTTTATCGGAAGATTTTCGTAAAGGTTTTTTAGGTCAAATCGCCGAAATCACACCACCAGAAGTTTTTTCTAGCAACCCCAGCCAAGCTATGTCATTGCAGTTAAATATTAAGCGGGTTTATCCCCCTCAAGAAATTACACCGGGTAAATGGCGAGTGGGTATGGTAGCTGACCTCATACAAAAAAAACGAGCCGAAAATAGAACAGTCATCACCCCTTTTAATAAAGATTTACTTGTGCGTGCAATCGATTATTTTGCGAACCCACAAACGAGTAATACAGATATTCAAAAAGCAATTTACAGCATTCGCACCGATAAGCTAGAAATATACGAAATTCGGAATTTGTGCTTGATAGACGAATATAATAACGCCAATCCAGATAATTCTAAACAATGCGGGAGTAGAAAAAATTCAGATAACTTTTTAAGATAACACAATGCAAATACTAAAAACAGAAAATAAGAAAAATAACTCCCTCCCATTATTAGCTGTAGCCACATTCGGCTTAAATTTATTCACATTACTGTTACTAGTATTCAACAATTATTTAATCCAGCAGTTAGGTCAGCAACTCACGCCTCAAAGCCTAGTCCAACTTGCTGATGGTCGTGCTATTACAGTAGACCCTAAACAAAATTTAGAACGAGAACCAGAAACAATTCGCCGTTTTGTTGGTGGCGCTATGAGCCTAATGCTAACTTGGTCAGAACAACAACCACCAAAAACTGTCTGGGCAATTAGTTCAGAATTAATAGCTGATAAAGTGCAGCAAAAGTTTCAGTCAGAAATTACTAATTTAAATCCAGATAGCCAATTTGAAAATGTCACCAGAGGAAACGAGAGTGTATTAGTCATCCAAAAAATTTCTCAGCCTGTAAAAATCAACGATGGTCAATGGAGAGTGGAGATACTTGCCAATCAATTAACCTTTAGTACTGCTGATAAATTGGGAAAATCCGCTAAATTTAATAAACAAATTGTAGTCCAAGCTATAAATGAACCAGCTACATCATTACCAAATACAGCTCTTTCGTTACAATCAGTAGCTTATCGCCTCGGCGAGTCTAGACTAGAAATTTACAATATATGTGACATTAAAGATAAAAACTGTTCTTAAAATTATTGCCAGGTAATATCATGACACAATATTCAATTACAGGGGATTCTGCCCAACGTCTGTTTACTCTTACCGACGATCGCCAAAAGGAGTTAGACTCTTCTGATTGGGAATCACGCATGGCCAGATTAGTCGGCTTTGAAGAAGAACTCACCTCCTTTGATAACCAACCATCAGAAGATGCCGATATCCCAGAGTACACAATCTCTCAACCCCCAGAAGCTAAAACTCAGCAACCCCTCTCAGCTAACCCCTTCGCGAAGCTAGGTTTAGTAGGGGCCGGTACCCTAGCTATAGTTTTGGTGGCTGGCGTATTTTTATCTCAATTGATGAGTGGCACTAATCAGAAGCCAAAAACCAGTATAGTTGTTCCCCAAGTGCGATCGCAACCAACAGAATCTCGCACCCAACAGCTAGAAACCGAAGTAGAAACCCTCAAAACAAAATTAGCCCTCAGCGAACAAGCAGAAGTAGTCAAAGCCGCACAACAAAAACTCAGAACCGCAAAATCACCCACCGTAGCCTCACGAATAGAATCACCAGTTGCATCTAGAAGCAGAGTCAGAACAGAAATACAAAGAACGCCAGCACCCACACAAACAGTTCGGATAGTGACAGTACCAGCCCCACAACGGCCTGTTGCATCCATACCTGCATCACCTCCACCAGTTGCCAGCCCCACCCCAGTAACTCCACCACCCAAACCAGACCCACTTGATGAATGGTCAAAGCTAGCCAAGTTGGGTAGTTATGGTCAAGTCAATGTCACCGAAAAACCTAATGTCGTCGCCACTAACCCTGCACCACCAAATAACATCCAACCACCCCCACAGTCACAAAATCCCGTACAACCACCCCAACCCCAACCTCCTGTAGTCAGCCAAGTACAACAGCAAAACCCGAAATCTGTACCAGTAGGAAGTAGTGTCAAAGCTGTTTTAGCGACCGCCGTCTTTGGAGAAACTACAAGGCTAAGAAGTAGTAATAATAGCGAGCAAGATGAAACCAAAAACGTATTTGTGGTGCGTTTAAAAGAACCTTTAAAATCTACAAATGGTGAAGTTGCTTTACCTGCAAATACCGAATTTTTAACTGAAATTCGTTCGATTTCTGAGCAGGGATTATTACAGTTAGATGTGGTCAAATTAGTTATACAAGATAAAGGCAATATCACAGAAAAGAGCTTACCACAAAACGCGATCACTATTCGCGCACCTCAAGGTAGACCTCTAATAGCAAACCAATTTTCTAACAAAGGAGGATCTATTACTGGCATGGATGTGGGGCTATTTGCTTTGGGTGCTGTTGGTAAAGTAGGAGAGATATTAAATCGTAATGATTCCCAAGTGACCACAGTTGGTAACAGTACAACCATTACCAGCGGCAACACCAGACGTAACATTTTGGCCGGACTATTAGAAGGTGGTATGAACACCGTAGTTCCTCAAATTGCCCAACGAAACCAACAAGCTATTTCCCAAATGATGCAACGTACTAACATTTGGTTTTTAGCAGCAGGTAAAAATGTAGAAATATATGTCAATCAATCAATGCAGTTTTGAGTTATTGGGAATTCGTAATTCGTAATGACGCTCGAGGACTCGCTACCGCTGCGCTAACGTAATTCGTAATTATTAGACTTCTTGCAAAAGTCCTAATTACAGTTTATTTCTTTGCGCGGCAGTTGCTACAACGGGGGAAACCCCCGCGACGCAATGTCTCCCCAACGCGCTGCCTTGCTTTCTCGTAGAGAAGCGGGGCGTAGCCCGGCAAAAAAGATTTATGCAAGAGGTTTATTGATTATTCCTCATCTCCCGGTCACTGAGCGAAGTCGTACCCCTCTGGGGAAGCAAGCTAGCAAGAGCGTCTCCGACAAAAGAAGTCGAAGTGCATCTTCTTTATCCCTTTCATCTCCTATTTGCAGCCATGAAAAATAACCATAACTTATTAGGAAATACTCCAAAGAAAACCTATTTTATACCGATCGCTTCCGTAATTTTTTCGGCTGCTGTATTATTTTTTGTTGGTCGTGCTGTAGCTAATAATGCCGTTCTCCGTTCTATGTTTTCTTGCAACGCGCAAGGTTTGGGAGGAGTCGTACCTACTCTCAAAGTTTGGTATCAGCAAGGGACGAACCTTAGTTTTATTCAGGCTGGAGAGATTATCAAAAAAGTTTGGTTAAATGACCCATCACAGGTAACTATAGATTTTGATGGCCCTGTATGTATGCAGTTTGGACAAGACCGGAATACTAACGCCGGAGATTGTAAAAACTCTGCCGCGAATGTCATTCAACTTAGACGTATTCCCAAACTAAAAATTCCTGGGCTTCCCCCCACTAATAATACTCTTTTAACAGTTGTAACTGATAAGCAAGGTCAAACTAAGTTATATACTTTTCGAGTTTTATATGCAAATGATAGTCCCGATTATCACACTTTAGCAATTTATCCTGATCCCCCTTCTGCTAAGCAACCATCTTGTGTAAGAGAACCGCAGTGAAAATTCAAAATTCAAAATGGACTAACACAGCTAAAATAGTGCAATAAAAAGGTTTTTAGTTGTGTCGTTCCACTACATTTTTAATCAGAAATTAGCTCAGAACGATGAATGATTTGGTGAATAGGGATTTCAATCCAAAATTCTGTACCTAACCCTGGCTGCGAATCACATTTAAAAATACCACCATGTTTATCAACCACAATTTGATAACTTATTGACAAACCCAAACCAGTACCTTTACCAACCGGCTTAGTAGTAAAAAATGGATCACAAATTCGTGTCTTCAAGTCTTCTGGTATTCCTAAACCATTGTCTGCAATGCGAATCACTACGCTTTTGGTGTTGTCTTTTAGCTTTCCAATAGTAGTACAGATAATAATTTGACCATTGCGCGGTTCTAATTTAGACTCTCTATAATCTTCTACAGCATCGATCGCATTACTCAAAACATTCATAAATACCTGATTTAGCTGTCCAGCATAGCACGCTATTAATGGGAGATCGCCGTATTCTTTAACTAACTCAATAGCAGGACTTTCAGGTTTGGCTTTGAATCGATGTTGCAAAATCAGTAAAGTGCTATCAATGCCTTCATGAATATTAACTGGTTTCATTTCGGCTTGGTCAAGGCGAGAGAAATTCCGTAAACCCAAAACAATCTGACGGATGCGATCAACTCCAATTTTCATGGACGATAGAGTTTTAGGCAAATCCTCAATCGCAAATTCTAAATCTATCTCTTGTGCAAGTTCACGAATTTCGCAGCTGGGATTGGGGCAATCTTGCTGATAGAGTTTTAAGATATCGAGTAAATCTTGTGCGTATTCACTAACATGGTTGATGTTGCCGTAGATAAAGTTTACCGGGTTGTTAATTTCGTGAGCTACACCAGCTACCAACTGACCTAGTGAAGACATTTTCTCGGTTTGGATAAGTTGGGTTTGAGTTTGTTGTAAATTATACAGAGCTTGAGTTAACTTTTCTGTTTGATCCTTGGTTTGGTTGAGGAATTGGGCTTGTTGGAGTGCAACCCCAAGCTGATTGGCGATTTGGGCGATGAACCTAACTTCTGAGGTTTCCCAGTGGCGGGGAGCAGAGTTTTGGTAAGCTGCTAGTAAGCCCCAAAGTTGTTGTCCAATCAATATTGGTGCTATTGTATATGCCTTGGTCTGAATTTGCTCTAAAGCTGCCAGATGACAGTCAGAATGATTAGCCTGGTAAATGTCATCAACTGCAAAGGTTTGATTGTAGCGATACCGCCCACCTTGAGTTTCGCGTAAATAAGTATCATCCCAAACGGTTTTCTTCTGGGAACAGATTAATTTATCCCAGCCTTCACCAACAAATTCAGCAATAAACTCCCCACTCCAATCTGCGCTGAACCGATAAACTGCAACTCGATCTGCTTGTAGTGATTGACATACTTCTTGCGTAGTCGTTTGAAAAATCTCATCTAGATTTAAAGATTCCCGAATCTTGGCAACTACTTCAAATAATATCCGTTGTTGTTCTGCTACTTGTTGTAGTTCAACTGTACGTTTTTGAACTTGTTTTTCTAAATTTTCGTTGAAGGTTTGTACTTGTTGATATAGCTCATGCTGCTGAATTGCCGACGCAAAAATTTGACTAAGTTCTCTAGCTAATTCAATGTCTTCCTCTGTCCATTGTCGGGCTTGAGCCTGCTTAGATTCTCGCCAAGTCTCAAAGGAGAGATGGGGGTATACTTGCCTTTGATCGAGGTCAAATTTACCCGCCCATAAGATTTCTGTGTCTATTTCGTTTCGGAAAATACTTAAATAACCCAGCAATTGTTGACGATACACAAGTGGGATCATTAACACGCTGCGAATTTTTGTTGTTTGTATAGCAGCTTGTAAGCTTCGCAATTCTGGAGTTTGATAGATGTCTGTAATTGCCCAAACATCATAGTTACTGGACTTGTAGTATTTTTGCCAGATGTTATACTGCTCGATTAGTGGGTATATGTTTTGTTCTGGCAGCACGGGCTGTTGTCCACAAGTATAAACTTTGACATACTCACCTCCAGATATCAGGCATTCTGTCAAGCCTTTAATGCTGCCATTTGAAAAACTCAAAGCTTCGTTTCTCATGCAAAGCCTGCCACCAACACCATCAAAGTCAGCAACAACTGCTTCTAAAGCAGGCTGTATTGCGATCGTTGGTAGTGAATGTAGTAGAGTGGCAACACGGTTAATGATAGTTTGCCGTTGGGCTTTGGCACGGGCTTGAGTCAGGAGGGTACTTTGAGCGATCGCGACTGATAACTGATCAACTACCATCTGCATCGCTTTGAGTTCATATTCTGAAATCTGGCGTGACTCTGAGTGATGAGATACCAACAGCCCCCAAAGTGTATCTTGATAAATGATCGGTGCTACTACAGAAGATTTCACTCCCATTGCCGTTAAGTATTTAACATGGCAAGGATCTACAGTGCGATAGTGAATCTCTTCTGATAAAGTGTCGCCATTTTCTAAATCGTGTAAGTAACTTTGACCAATCTCTTGAGTTTCAACATTCACTACCGAACGTACCCGCGATTTGATGAGCAGTTCACGAGCATCAGCTGGGATGTCACCAGCCGGAAAATTTAGCCCTAATAACGATGGTAAGCGATTTTCATGGATCGACTCAGCAATCACCTGACCACTGCGATCGGCATGAAATTTGTAAATCATCACTCGGTCTGTTTTTAGTAATAAACGTACTTCTGCTGTTGTAACTGTGATAATTTCTTCTAACTCTAAGCTGCGGCGAATCCGATTTGTAATGCGGTGCAGTATACTTTCTTCATGAATATCCACTTGTAAATCTTGTTTAGTGTTTAATGTCATTGTTTTCGACTAAATATTAATATTGGTAACTAGACACAATTAAATATAAAAACATTCTTAATTTTATTAATCAACTTGTCGTCAGTAAAACTACTAGCAAATTACTGCGAGTGATTCTATTTACTAATAATTCATAAAAAGCATAATTAAAATAGTAAATTTTATTTATAAAAATAAATATTTTATTTATAGAGAATACAAGATTTTTTATTATCTTCGTAGTAACGCACCTACCCAAGAATGGCACTTTTAACCAAAAATTGCTGTCTAGATTCCCGACTTCTTTAAGAAGTTGGGGATCTAATCACCCTATGCAACTCTTAAATAAAAAATACAGATGCAATATTTTTTGCATCTGTACTAGATCCTTATAGACAATAGCCCATATATCTCTTCCCTAGCCTCTAGACCCTAGTCCCTAGTCCCTATTTTCAAGACACTTTTGCATTATCGGCAAAACGAATTTTTAAATAATCTTCTTCCATTCTTGCTCCTGCCGGTTGTAGTGCTGCTAAAGCTTGAGGTAATACTAAGTTACGTCTGTGATTGCCAATTGTAATGTTTAATTCATCTCCGGTTTTACTCAGATGAACCTGCTCTTTAGGAATACCAGGTAAGTAAAGTTCTAAACTGTATTGATTTTGCTCTTGTACGACTTTAATAGTCGTTTCTTTGTAATAAACTTGAGTTGGATCTTCATCTTTATAGAGCGTTTCTTTCAGCCTTTCTAATGCTGGTAAACCACACATCTCCTCAGAAAAAAGCGGAACTTCTTTGACTGGAAGAGGGTGGAAATTATCGTGAATCTCTTGGCGATATTGCTGTTGATTTTCTTTCCAACGTTGGAAAAACGGGTCTTCTACTTCGCGGGGAATGATGCGATTGGCTACTACTAAATCTGTTGCCACATTATACAAACTTAGATAAGCATGAGCGCGAAGCGACTCTTTAATCACCATCTTTTCTGGATTAGTAATCAAGCGCACCGAGGTTTGAGTATTGTCGGTTAATACTTTTTCCAATGCTTCAATTTGCTCATAAAACTCATAAGGTGCATCCATCACTTCTTTGTCTGGTAGTGAAAAACCAGCGATGGGTTTAAAAATAGGTTCAACCAAAGGTCTTAAAGCCACCGAGATATTTTGAAACGGTTTGTAAAAACGGCGCATATACCAACCGCTGACTTCTGGCAAACTCAGCAAGCGTAGTGCTGTCCCAGTAGGAGCTGAGTCAATAATTAAGACATCAAACTCACCTTCATCATAGTGGCGTTTCATCCTTACCAAACCAAAAATCTCATCCATGCCTGGTAAGATGGCCAATTCTTCTGCCTGTACTCCGTCTAAACCCCTTGCTTGTAAAACTTGAGTGATATAACGTTTCACAGAACCCCAGTTGGCCTCTAGTTCTAGCAATGCATCTAGTTCTGCACCCCATAAATTTGGGCGAATCTCGCGAGGCGCATGTCCTAGTTCTAGGTCAAAACTGTCCGCTAAAGAATGGGCAGGGTCTGTACTCAAAACTAGTGTACGATAGCCTAGTTCCGCACAGCGAAGTCCAGTTGCAGCAGCAACGGAGGTCTTGCCTACGCCGCCTTTGCCTGTCATCAAAATTACACGCATAATGACCAAATAATAGTACTCTTAGCTTTTTGTTCTCTAAGATGCTTGTTTAATGCTCAAAATAACTATTTCAGTATTTTAGAGCTATTTTGAACATTAATTTATACATTTCGATATTTAGTCGTCATGCTTAACTAATGCTCATTCTTTATTATCCCTTACACCAACCGATAAAGGACTGGGGAACTCGGGGCCCCCGCTCCCGGAGGAAGTGGGAATTTGTTATCGAAACAATCGGGTTTAAAACCGGACTTCGTCCCGCTACGCTAACGCCTTTGAAGACGAAAAGTTTTTGTAATGGGATATAAATCCCCGTTACAAAAACGGCCTCCTGCCTCCTGCCTTCGTTATGGGGATACTTTCTAAAAAAATTACCTCAATTATTAAAATTTCTTCAGAAAGTAACTTTCTGGAAATTTTTCAGTAATCATGATGATTGGTTGTTTGTTAGAAAAAACTCGATAAGTTCGAGAAAGAATTTTATCTTCTCTTGCTATATTAAAAAAATCAGCTAAATCTTCAGCTGTTTCTATGGCTGTATCGATGATTTCTTTAAACGTTTCAAGTTTATGTTCTAACCAGAGCCTACCCATTGGTTCTTGCGATTCAATTAGTCTAAGCTTTAATCTGGGTTCTAGCCTTTCAGGTACAATTATGGATTCGGCATAAATAAAATTATTCAGGCTAATCTTGCCTTGCAATAAAATTTTCCTCTCAATCACTTGAGTGTCAATATTCAAGTCTAAAGCCGGAAGATTTTTTGTGGTTCTGATTAATTCTTCTGATAATTTAACTAACTGAATTTTTTCTAACAGATAGGCTTCTAATATTTCTGTTAATGTTCCATCCGTTGTTAGTAAAATTCTTTGAAAAGGACTTAATTTAAGTGGATCAATACGCTTGGTTGTCAATATTTTATGCATCTGTATACCTGAGATAGCAAGCTCTATAAGCTTTTTTATCTTAGTGTTTTTGTATGTATCTTTTGTAGAATGGGTGAGGCCCATTCTACTTTTTGCTAGAAGTTCTCGAATTTAGCGATCGCTTGTTGCATTTTCCCCAACACTTCATCCACAGGTATAATTCCTAACTCTCCAGAGGCACGAGTCCGAATACTCAAAGCGTTATTTTCAACTTCTTTGGCTCCTATTACTGCCATTACGGGTATTTTATCTTTCTCAGCATTGCGAATCAATTTACCCAAGCGATCGCCACTAATATCCACTTCTGTTCTGATACTCAAGGCTCTCATTTTCGCTGCCACAGCTTGAGTAAAATCTAACTGTGCCTCACCCACTGGTAGTAATCTAGCTTGCACTGGCGCTAACCATAAAGGAAAGTCCCCAGCATATTCTTCAATTAATATCCCAATTAACCGCTCCAGTGAACCAAAAGGCGCACGGTGAATCATTACCGGACGTTTGCGAGAACCATCTTCTGCAACATATTCCAGTTCAAAACGTTCTGGCAAGTTGTAATCTACTTGAACAGTTCCCAGTTGCCACTCGCGTTCTAAGGCATCGCTGAAAATAAAGTCGAGTTTGGGGCCGTAAAACGCCGCTTCGCCAATTCCTTCAAAGTGTTCCATCCCCAACTGTTCCACTGCACGACGAATTGCACCTTGAGCTTTTTCCCAAGCTTCATCAGAACCAATGTACTTATCGCTAGCCGGATCACGGAAACTCAGTCTAGCTTTAAAGTTCTTTAATTGCAGTTTATTAAACACTGACAAAATCAAATCCACAACGTTGAGGAATTCGCCGTCTAGTTGTTCTGGAGTGACGAATAAATGTGAATCATCCACGGTGAAACCGCGCACTCTCGTTAAACCACCTAACTCTCCTGATTGTTCATAGCGGTAAACAGTTCCGAATTCGGCGAACCGGATCGGTAATTCTCGGTAGGAACGTAACTCACTCTTATATATTTGAATGTGGAAAGGACAATTCATCGGCTTGAGGACAAAGCCCTGTTCCTGTGCGGCGGCTTGTTCATCTTCCGCCATTAAGGGGAACATATCTTCTTTATATTTCTGCCAGTGTCCAGAGGTTTTAAATAAATCTACTCTGGCAATGTGAGGAGTAACAACAGGCAAATAACCACGTTTTAGTTGTTCTTGCTTGAGGAAATCTTCTAGGATAGTCCGCAACAGAGTACCTTTTGGTGTCCACAAAGGTAAACCTGGCCCTACTTGGTCAGAAAATATAAATAACCCAAGTTCTTTACCTAGTTTACGGTGGTCTCGCCGCAGGGCTTCTTCTTTACGCCGCTTATATTCAGCGAGTTGTTCTGGACTTTCCCAAGCGGTGGCGTAAATGCGTTGTAGTTGTGCTTTGGTTTCGTCTCCACGCCAATAAGCACCTGCGACGCTTTCGAGGGCGATCGCTTTGGGATTTAATTCGCTAGTATTTTCTACATGGGGCCCGGCGCACAAATCCCACCATTCATTCCCCAGGTGGTAAATTGTGATTGGCTCCTCTTTGATATCTGCCAGGATTTCTAGTTTGTACGGTTCCTTAATTGCCTGAATGCGGCGTTCAGCTTCTTCACGGCTAACTTCTTCGCGCATCACTGGCAGTTTGCGATTGATAATCTTTACCATCTCTTTGTGGATGGCTTTTAAATCGTTTTCGCTGAATGGTTCTGGATTGTCAAAGTCATAGTAAAAGCCATTTTCAATCCAGGGGCCGATTGTCACTTGCGCCTTGGGAAACAGCTTTTGTACTGCCATTGCCATCACATGGGAAGCGGTGTGGCGAATCTTTTTTAAATTTTCTGATTCGCTGGTACGCGGTAAGTACATTTTTTCGGGTTGTTTTGGCTGATTGGGGTCTGGATTGGGCGACATCGGCTGCTGAATAATTAGCGAAGTGATTGCAAATAAAAGTTATTCGTTGGAGTTATGAAAAATCAACCCAAATATAACATGGAGTGATTTATCAGCTAAAACGGGGTAATACATAACAGCATATCGCAGGTAAATGAGGCATAGATTTTAAGAAAAAAGTCATTTAAAATTCCTCGCCCCTTTGTGGACGAGGAATTTGGTAATTGGCCTATTACCCATTACCTCCATCGGCGGGGAGGAAAGCCGCTTTCGATAAAAAGGGATTTTTAACCAGTTCCGTGGGTTTAAGTCCCCCGGTTCTATAATCGGCAAGTTTCGTGTTGGGGTCTTACAAAGTCAGAGCGGAGGAAACCCCCTGGTGACTTTGCGCTAAATCCCCATTACAAAACTTAATTACGTTAGCGTAGCGTAAAGCCTGCGGCATAGCTTCGCTTAGAGCGAGTCCTCGATAGCGTTAGCGTTAGCGAAGCGGTAGCGAGTCCTCGAGCGTCAGCGTTAGCGAGGTACGAGCGTCGCGTCATTACGAATTACGAATTACGAATTATTTAACCCTATTCCCTGCGGTATGATCATCCTGTTGGCGATCGCCTTTAGTTTCGCCAAACTCAACACTGAGAAACTTTCTACACTGGTATTGCTTGGGACACTTGAATTGGTTCACCAGTCAAGCTAAAAGCACGGACTTCAGTAATTTTTATTTTCACCAATTGCCCTTTTAGCTGATTAATATCGCCTGTAAAGAATGTTAGACGATTACCAGCGGTTCGTCCCATGACTTGAGTTTTATCTTTAGAGTTTTGGTCTTCTACTAGCACCTCTTCGATGCGTCCAAAATAACGCTGCGATCGCTCGGCTGCTTTGATGCCCACTAAATGATTTAATCTTTGGAGGCGATCGCTTTTAATTTCTTCACTCAATTGATTTGGCCACAAAGCTGCTGGTGTTCCTGGACGTGGTGAGTATGCGGCTGTGTTTAACTGATCAAAGCCAATATCTTCTACAAGTTTCAAAGTATTCTCAAATTGTGCTTCTGTCTCTGTTGGAAAACCAACAATCGCATCAGCACTAATTGATGCATCTGGCATATACTGCCGAATTGTATCGATAATCCGACGATACTTCTGATGAGTGTAACCCCGTGCCATAGCTTTTAATACTTCGTTATCTCCCGATTGGAAAGGAATATGGAAGTGTTCGCACACCTTGGGTAATTCGGCGCAAGCCTGAATTAGCCTTTCAGTAAAATAACGGGGATGGCTAGTAGCAAATCTAATCCGTTCTATTCCTGGCACGTCATGTACATAATAAAGTAGATCTGTGAAATTATACAGATGTCTACCTTCAGAGGTGACACCGGGCAAATCTCTACCGTAAGCGTCAATATTTTGACCCAGAAGTGTAATTTCTTTATAACCTTGCCGTCCTAGTTCTTCGATTTCGGCGCGGATAGCTGCTGGTGTGCGGGATTGTTCTACACCACGCACATTGGGAACGACACAATAAGTACAGCGTTCATTGCAGCCATAAATCACGTTTACCCAAGCTGTGACTTTGCTGTCGCGTCGCGGTTGGGTGATGTCTTCGATAATGTGGACTGGCTCTGTGGCTACAACTTGGCTACCTGCAAAAACTGACTCTAGCAAATCTTTCAGACGGTTGGCGTGTTGTGGCCCCATCACCAAATCTAATTCTGGCACTCGCCGCAACAGTGCTTCACCTTCCTGTTGAGCGACACAACCAGCAACAATCAATGTCAAATCTGGCTGCTCGTGTTTGCGTTTGGCTTGTCTGCCAAGGTAGGAATAGACCTTTTGCTCGGCATTATCCCGAATTGTACAGGTGTTGTAAAGAATCACATCTGCATGATTTGGGTCTTCTGACCACTCAAAGCCCATGTCTTCTAAAACGCCTGCCATGCGCTCTGAGTCAGCTTTATTCATCTGGCAACCGAAAGTAGTTATGTGATAGCGGCGTTGAGAAATTGTCATGGGCAAATATGCTTAATCAGGATTACGTAATGTAAGGTTTATTTTTATTGTATTGTATTGAAAGTAGCGAGTAATATTGTGTTCGGTTAAAAACTGATAATTAAGACAGCAAGAGAGCAGGAAGCAGGAGGAGAGAGATTTTCTTGGTTTTTGCACAGATGCGGGGATTACAACTAATTAAGCGGACGTAATATAACCTTTCTATGGTTGGCTCCAACGTAATGTTAGACCGCTAGCTACTCAATTTTAGTTCTGTATTTTAACGGTACACGCACACATCTTGGATCGAGAAAATCAATCAGGTCGATCAATCTACTATGAATCAAAACCAGGCGCTCCCCGCCAATTTTCGACTCCTTGATGATTGTATCAAGATCCTCTTTTAGTTTTATAAACCAACGAGCAAAATCTGGATCGCTCATTTTCTGAACAAATGCAGCATAACCAATACACTCATAACCCAGCATTTGATCCAAGGAGCGAGGCTTCATCATAATTTCTCCAATCGCTCGCTGTTCTCCGTTAAACAGTTGAAATGTCGGGTCAATATTACCTTTGCCATTGAATCGGTTTGTACCAAAAGCTTTGGTAATGTTCACGAATAGTTCACTCAGGTGACGATTTAATTCTAGATCACCCAAATCTAAAAATTGAATTTCTCGTCGGAGAATCTCGACCCACCCAAAATATTCTGCAAAAACATACAAAGTATTGTTAATCAAATAATCTTGTTCGGATAAACTTCGTTGATCAAAATTTTGCAGAACGCGGTTTTGGCGAATGTTGAATAAGCGACTTTGGAGATCTATCGCCGAGCGTAGCAATGGATCTCGATATTTTGACATTAAGGCAGATGTTTGTGCTTCACGTGACTCAGCTTCGCGTTTCTTAGCAAGACGATCAGACAATTGCGTTATCCGCATCTGCCCATAAATACTGACGATGGCACTCATAACTGCAACGATCGCTGCAATAATTGCGGTAAAAACTTCAGGCTTCATTGTAACTGCGCTGCGTAAGTAAAAAGCTAGTCATACCGCAAATTTTACTACATTGCCCCACCGAGAGATAATGAAAGCCAGGTGAAGACACTACCAGAAAGTATCAATGAAAGGGAACTTTGAACGCTTAACAATGAAGCTTTTAAGTGTGTTTGTCTAATAACCTTTGAAACAAACTGTCAGATGCCCGCAACAGAAGGTAAAAGCTCCTTGCTTGCCTTCTCCATCCTATTGCGAAATCAAAATAATAGATTAGAGCAAGAATAAGTGAGTGAATTGTGAATTTTGAGCAACTAACAACGCTGATTGATCAACATGGCTTATCAAAGCATCAAGACGCAATTTTGGCAAGTGTACGTCCTGCTATTTCTTTGAGTCTTGGGGAAGCTGAGCCAGGACAGAATGGGCAAAGTCGTATCGGGGGAGTTCCCGATTTACCTTTGTCTATTCTCTGGCCTAAAGACCCTTTGATGAATAGATATCTCTGTTTTATTTTGCAAATTAACCTTGCTCAGTTGCCCACTTTCCCGGCAAATCCTTTTCCGCAGCAGGGAATGCTGTATTTGTTTGCTGATGAAAATGAAAATTACGCTGAACAATTAGTGTTTTACGATGGCAGCGAACCCTTACAACCTGCATATTTACCTGAAGATGCTCAGTTTATTACAAATTGGTACGAAAATTTAGTAACTCACCGTTTAAAGTTAGACCTTTTACCTGATATCCCGCGTTGGGCAACAAATGATTTTTATGAACTCTGCGATCGCCTCAAGTTAGACAATGAACTTAAGTTAAATGATTTGGGTAGAACTCTCTCCCAAAACAGTATAGGTAAATTGCTCGGTCATGTTTCGGGTATTGGACACGACCCACGAGAGGATGCTTATCTAGTCAAAGAAGTAAACCCTAAATGGCTTTATAATTACGAACAACGCCGCACTTTAGATATGACTCGCGCTCAAAGTTGGCACAACTTGCTGGAAGTTGAGTCAAGTACATCTGTTGACCTGATGTTTGGTGATGCTGGCTATCTGCAAATACTGATTCATCGCGAAGACTTAAAGCAACATGATTTTTCCAAAGTTTACGTGAATTTGGAATCAAGTTAGTGAGAGGGGAATGGGGACTGGGGACTGGGGACTGGGGACTGGGGACTGGGGACTGGGGAC